>NZ_RRYE01000258.1 GCF_004010105.1 Microbacterium sp. CPCC 204701 | reverse complement strand
AGCGGCGCCGTGCGCCACAGCGTGTCGACCTCCTCGACCATGCGCCGCTCGGCGCGGCGCTCGTCGGCGCCGCCCCGCAGCGACGCGTCGTGCTCTGCGAGGAGCACGGCGAGGCGACGGATGCTGGACGACACCGCCCGGCGCCGCGCCTCGGTGGGGTGCGCCGTGAAGACGGGGTGGAAGCGCATCGCCTGCAGGCGGGCCAGCGCGGTGTCGTCGCCGACCTCGGCGGCAAGGCGCATGAAGGCGGCGGCGACCGAATCCGTCGCCGGCTCGCGGTCGGGGCGTCCGTCGCGCTCGCGGAGGACGCGGACGCGCTGATGCTCCTCGGCCAGGTTCACCAGGTGGAAGTACGCGGTGAACGCGCGGGCGACCTCGTCGGCACGCTCGACGGTGAACGAGTCGGCGATCGCGGCGGCGCGCGCGAAGGCCTCCGGCGTCTCGTCGGTGTAGGCCTGGATCGTGGCGATGCGCAGGCGCTCGACATCCTCGTACAGTCCGGGCGAGCCGCTCTCGCGCAACACGCGGCCCAGGAGCGCCCCGAGCATGCTGACATCGGCGCGCATGCGCTCGGGGATGTTCTGCTCCGCCTCGAAGCGTCCCACGAGGTCGATCGCTTCGGTGTGGGTCGGTTCGCGCATCGTTCCAGGCTAGCCGCGCCGCGTTTCGCCGATGTCACGAGGGGCGCTGTATGACGCTCCGTCCCGGGGCCCGCCGGGGGCAGCCCGGTAGACTGTCCCGCGGAGAGCCGGGAAGTCTGGTCGGCACTGTTGCTCGTCGACCCCGCACCGACTCCCACGGAAGGCTCTCTATGTCCCTGCTCCGTTCCGCCCGCTTCCCCGCGATCGTCCTTCTGGCATCCGCCGTGCTCGCCCTCATCGTGGCGAACTCGCCGATCGGTCCGTCCGCCGATGCGGTCAAGCACGCGTACATCGGGATCCCCGGCGTGTTCGAGCTCTCGGTCGGCCATTGGGTGCAGGACGGACTCCTCGCCATCTTCTTCTTCGTCGTCGCGGTCGAGCTGCAGTACGAGCTGACCAACGGACAGCTGAACTCCGCACGCAAGGCTCTGCAGCCGGCGATCGCCGCCGCGGGCGGCATCATCGTGCCGATCGCGGTCTTCCTGCTGTTCGCGGGCGGATCCGACGCGGCGGACGGCTGGCCCATTCCGACCGCGACCGACATCGCGTTCGCCCTGGGTGTGCTCGCCCTCTTCGGCAAGGGGCTGCCCTCGGGGATCCGCATCTTCCTGCTGGCGCTGGCGATACTCGACGACATCGTGGGCATCGTCTTCATCGCGGTGCTGTTCACCACCGACGTCAACCTCGGGCTTCTCGCGATCGCGGCGATCGCCGTCATCGCGTTCGGAGTGCTCAGTCGGGCGCTCGACGTACGCGCACGCGGCCTGGTGCTGGCGCTCCTCGTGATCCTGGCGCTCGCGACGTGGGTGCTCGTGTACCTGTCGGGCGTCCACGCCACCATCGCGGGCGTCGCGCTCGGACTCGCGATGGCGCAGCGCCCCGCGCTGCGGGTGCGGCACGAGCTGGAGCCATGGGTCAACGTCATCGTGCTGCCGCTGTTCGCGTTCTCCGCCGCGCTGGTGCCGATCCCGATGGTGTCGCCCACACAGCTCTCGCCGGCGTTCTGGGGGATCCTGGTCGCTCTTCCGGTGGGCAAGATCGTCGGAATCGCCGCCGCCGGGTGGATCTCGCTTCGCGTCGCGAATCGCGGCGCGACACCCGATCTCAAGCTGCTCGATCTCGTGGCGGCCGGCGCGCTGGGCGGCATCGGCTTCACCGTCTCGCTGCTCCTCTCGGAGCTCGCGTTCTCGGACGCGCCGCTCGTGCGCGACGAGGCGACGCTCGGCGTGCTCGGCGGATCCGCCGCGTCGATCGTCGTCGCGGCGTTGCTCGTGGCCCAGCGGGCCCGCCACTACCGCAGAGTCGCTCCGGCCGCGCGTGACCAGGAGCTCCCGGCGGGGGCCCCGGACGGGCAGATCGCATGACGGCCGCCCGCGGGCAGGCGTCGCCCGATCCGCTGCGCGAGGCGGCAGAGGTCATGCGTGCGGTGCGGGATCGCTGTGTGTGGACGCAGCAGATCGACCACCGCGCGCTCGTTCCGTACCTCGTCGAAGAGAGCGCGGAGCTCATCGACGCCGTCGAAGACGGCACCCGGGCGGAGCTGCGCGAAGAGCTCGGCGACCTGCTGTGGCAGGTGCTCTTCCATGCCGAGATCGCCTCGCGAGACGCCGACGACCCGTTCGACATCGACGACGTCGCCCGCGGGCTCGCCGACAAGATGGTGCGGCGGCATCCGCACGTGTTCGGCGACGCGGTCGCGACGACGCCCGAAGAGGTGCTCGTTCACTGGAATGCCGCCAAGGCCGCCGAGAAGAGCACCCGCACGAGCGTGCTGGACGGCGTGAGCGAGCGGATGCCGAGCCTCTCGCTCGCGCAGAAGCTCGTGGGCAAGGCCGCCCAGGTCGGTGTGTCCGCGCCGACGGGCGGGTCGCCGACGAACGAGGCCGAGCTCGGCGACGCACTGCTCGCCCTCGTCGCGACCGCGCGGGCGAACGGGTGGGACGCCGAGCGGGCGCTGCGGGAGCGACTGCGAAAGCTCGAGGACGAGATCCGAGCCTCCGAGGCGCCGACCCACCCCTGACCGAGATGTCCTGTTCTGGCGAACGCAGGACGATCGGCGCCGCATCGTCCTGCGTACGCCAGATCACCTGTTTTCGCGCGGTGATCGCCGGGCCGGGAACGCGCCCGGCCGTCTGGAAAGATGGCTTCGTGGCATCCGTCAATCCGCCGCGCGGCATGCGCGACTTCCTCCCCGCCGACAAGGTCCGTCGTGAGCGCGTTCTCTCCGTCATCCGGGAGCGCTACCGCGCGCACGGGTTCGACGAGATCGAGACACCGGTCATGGAGGAGTACGGGCGACTGCACGCCGGCATCGGCGGCGACAACGAGAAGCTCGCGTACAACGTGCTCAAGCGCGGCCTCGACGCCGATGCCGTCCGCGCGGCGGCCGACGATCCGGCGGCGCTGACCGACCTCGGCCTGCGCTACGACCTGACGGTGCCGCTCGCACGCTTCTATGCCACGAACCGCGGGCAGCTGCCGAATGTGTTCCGCTCGATCCAGATCGCACCGGTGTGGCGTGCGGAGCGCCCTCAGAAGGGCCGCTATCGGCAGTTCATGCAGTGCGACATCGACATCATCGGCGATGCCTCGGCCCGCGCCGAGGCCGAGCTCGTGGTCGCGACCCTTGACACCCTCGACGCGCTCGGGCTCGAGGGCGGCACGGTGCGCATCAACGACCGGCGGGCCCTCGACTTCATGCTCGACGCCTTCGGGTTCGCGCCCGGCGAGCGACCGGGCGTGCTCATCACGATCGACAAGCTCGACAAGATCGGGCACGACGGGATCGTCGCCGAGCTGCGGGAGCGCGGTGCGACCGCCGCGGCCGTCGACGCGTTCGAGGCGTTCCTGCGCCGCCCCAGGACGATGGAGTACAACGCCTACGGCGAGCGCCAGATCCGCAAGGCGCTCCCCGAGGGCGCGCCCGACGACGTCGTGGCGCACCTCGTCGGCATCGGAGAGGCTGTCGCCGCAGCCCGCGATTCGACGAGCTCAGCGGCCGAAGCCGACATCGCGCTCGTGTTCGATCCGTTCCTCGTGCGCGGGATGGGGTACTACACGGGCACGATCTTCGAGCTCGCCCACCCGGACGCGGACTACTCGCTCGGCGGCGGCGGGCGCTACGACGGCATGATCGGCCGCTTCCTCGGGCAGGACGTCCCGGCGGTGGGGTTCTCGATCGGCTTCGAGCGGATCGTCGACCTGGTGCCGGACCGAACGGATGCCGCGGCTCCGGCGGTCGTACTGGTCCACGACCGCGACGTTCCGGAGGCGGAGCTCCTCGCGCTCAAGGCCGCGCTCGTGGGCGAGGGGTCGCGCGTGCGCCTGGAGCAGCGGTCCAAGAACCTCAAGGCGCTCCTGGAGCGCGCCGCCTCCGACGGGTACACCGCCTTCGCGACCGTGGCCGCCGGCACCGCGCGGGACGCGCTCGAGATCAAGCCGCTCGCGTGAACCTCAGCCGCAGCGCGCGGTAGACCACGCCGACCCCGACGACGCCGACCCCAGCCGCGACGGACGGCCACGGCAGCGTGACCGCCAGGACGAGGCATCCGATCGCCCCCACCACCTGCAGTGCGCGGGGATAGCGGCGCGCCGGCACGCTCTGGCGGAACGCCGCGACGTTCGCGACGAGGTAGTACAGCAGCACGCCGAACGACGAGAAGCCGATCGCCCCGCGGAGGTCGACCACGGCGACGAGCAGCAGGATGACCGCCGCGACGACGAGCTCGGCGCGGTGCGGCACGTGCCACCGCGGGTGGACCGTCGAGAGCACGACCGGCAGGTCGCGCTCCCGAG
>NZ_RRYE01000257.1 GCF_004010105.1 Microbacterium sp. CPCC 204701 | reverse complement strand
CCGCCGCGCCGCCGCGGTTGTCGACCGCGACGGATCGTGCCGGCCCGCCGCCGGGCCCGACCACGACGACGCGCCCGCCCATCGAGGAGAAGGCGTCGAGCTCGCTCTGGAGCCCCACCGCGTCGGGACCGTCGACGCGCGACGCCGCGAGGATGAGCCCGCGAGGACGCTGGCCCCGCAGCGCCCGGACGAGCTTGACCTCGCGCTGCGGGTCGCGCTCGGTGATGGCGATGGTGACGACGAGCCCGGCCTCGTCCGCGCCGCGCGCGACGCCCGAGGCGAGCTGACCGAAGTAGGGGTCGGCGATGTCGGCGACGAGCAGCGCGACGATGGCCGATGTGCCGCGCGCGGTGGCCTGAGCCGAGAGGTTCGCGGTGTAGCCGAGTCTCTCGGCGGCCGCCTCGACGCGCTCTCGGTAGCTCTCGGCGACCTTGCGCGTCGAGCCGTTCAGGACCCTCGACGCCGTCGCCAGCGAGACGCCCGCCTCGCGCGCGACGTCATGAAGGGTGGCTGCGCCTCGGGCGGGCGCGGAGATGTCGCTCACAGGCGAGAGTCTAGAGCGTGGCGTTCTGCGGTACGGGCAGCGCGCGGGAAGCGATTTCCGTCTCCAGGGCGGAAGGGCCCGCCGCTGCCTCCCGGCTCCGGGACGACGGCGCCCGGTGCGGGTGTGCTCTCGCTCCGAACTCAGCCCGGGACACGCGCGCGAAGGTGGGGTGAGACGGATGCCGCGAACCCGGCGGCCGTGCGCTGCACCGCGGTGAGCGGATCGGTGGCCCAGATCTCTTCGTTGAAGATCTCGACCTCGATGTCGCGGTCGTAGCCGGTCGCCTCGACCGTGGCGGTGAGGGAGGCGAAGTCGATGACGCCGTCGCCCGGGTAGTGGCGGCTCAGGAGCACATCGGCGGCCAGCGGCGTCTTCCAGTCGCAGACCTGGTAGGTCGCGATGCGGCGCTCGCGGCCCGCGCGCTCGATCGACGCCAGCACGTCCGGGTCCCACCAGATGTGGAACGTGTCGACGGTGACGCCGACGACGCCGGGGTCGAAGTCCGCGGCGATGTCGAGCGCCTGCCCGAGGGTCGAGACGACGCAGCGGTCGGACGCGTACATCGGATGCAGCGGCTCGATGGCGAGCGTCACACCTGCGGCCGCGGCATCCGGAGCCAGCTCGCCGATCGCGTCGCGCACGCGCTCGCGCGCCCCGATCAGGTCGCGCGAGCCCTCGGGAAGGCCGCCTGCCACGAGCACGAGGATCGCGGTCGATCCCTCGGCGCCGGCGGCCGCGAGCGTCGCCGCCTCTTCGATCGCGACGCGGTTGTCGTCGATCGAGGCCCGGCGGGCCGGCCCCTCGGTCATCGTGAAGAAGCCGGAGCGGCAGTGCGTGGTGAAGCGCAGTCCGGAGTCGGCGAGCATCGTCGCGGCCATCGCGAGGCCGGCGTCCTGCACCGGCTCGCGCCACAGGCCGATCGCCTGCACGCCGGCCTCAACGGTGACCCGCAGCGCGGTCGCGAGATCGGCGTGTTTGATGGTGGCCTGGTTGATGCTCAGGCGCGGGTCGACGGCGGTCATGAGGTCACCCCGGGCACGTCGACGCCGTTGTGGCGGAGCATGTCGTGCCACCGGATCATCGCGAGCTCGGGGCGCTCCAGCGCGAGCGAGGAGTTCGCGAGCTCGACGATGCGCGACAGGTGCGGCAGACTGCGCGCCGAGTGCAGGCCCCCGACCATCTGGAACGCCTCCTGGTGGCCGTTCAGCCACGACAGGAACGCGACGCCGGTCTTGTAGTAGAACGTCGGCGCGGCGAACACCTGGCGGCTGAGCTCCTCGGTGGGCCCGAGGATCTCGAGGTAGCGTGCCGGGTCGCCGGCGTCGAGTGCCTGGATCGCGGCGGACGCGACCGGCGTGATCGCGGCGAACGCGCCGAGCAGCGCGTCGGAGTGCTGCCGCGGGCTGTTCGCATCGCGCTCCGGCTGCCGCGCATCGGGCGCATCTGCACCGCCGATGAGCCCGACGTAGTTGAAGTCGTCGCCGGTGTACATGCGCACGTCCTCGGGGAGCCGCTCGCGCACCGACACCTCGGACGCGGCATCCAGGAGGCTCATCTTGACGCCCGCGACCTTGTCGACGTTCTCTTCGATGATCTCGAGGAGCACCGCGGATGCCGCGCGCCAGTCGTCGCTGCCGAAGTACCCGGCGAGCACTGGATCGAACGCGGTGCCCAGCCAGTGCAGCACCACCGGTGTCGTCGCGGCCGAGAGCACCTCGCGATAGACGCGGCGATAGTCGTCGGCGGACTCCGCGACGCGCGCGAGGTGGCGCGAGGCCATCAGCACGGGACCGGCGCCCTGCTCCTCGGTGAAGTGCAGCTGCTCCTTGTAGGCGGCGATCACCTCGTCGATCGAGATGACCTCGGCCTCGACGTGATCGGTGTTGACGCCGACCACGACCGATCCGCCCTCCTCGCGTGCGACCTGCGCCGAGCGTGCGATGAGCTCACGGGTGGCGGTCGCATCGAGGCCCATGTTGCGCTGCGCGGTGTCCATCGCGTCGGCGACGCCGAGGCCCCACGAGTACACCGCGCGGCGGAAGTCGAGCGTCGCGTCCCAGTCGACGTCCGCCGGCTGACCGGGGGTGTTGTCGGCCCAGATCTTCGGCACGACGTGCGCGGCGGCGTACGCCACGCGGCTGCCGAGCGGACCGGCGGGCTTGGCGTATCCCGGGGCGTCGTTGAGCTCGACCGTCGACGTGGCGCCGGCGTGCGAGAGAAGCGTGAGCTGCGGCATCCGTCGATCCCTGCTCAGTCGAGGGACAGCGTCGGCAGCTCGACCTTGCGGCCTTCGCGGCTCGACTGCAGGCCGGCCTCGGCGAGCAGCACGCCGCGCGCACCCGAGAGGAGGTCGAACTCGTACTCGGTCTCGAGCACGTACGAGGCGAGGAACCCCTCCCACTGCTGCCTGAAGCCATTCTGGAACACGTCGTTGGTGGGGACCTCGGCCCAGTCGGCGTCGTAGTCGTGGTCGTCGGCGAGGTCGGGGTTCCACACCGGCTTCGGGGTGGCGTTGCGGTGCTGGATCTTCGCGCCGAACAGGCCCACGACGGCCGAGCCGTTCGTGCCGTCGACGTGGAACTCGACGAGCTCATCGCGGTTCACGCGAACCGTCCACGACGAGTTGATCTGCGCGATGATGTCGCCTTCGAGCTCGAAGATGCCGTACGCCGCGTCTTCGGCGGTGGCGGTGTAGTGCTCGCCCTTCTCGTCCCAGCGGTCCTGGATGTGCACGGCCGCCTGCGCGTAGACGGTCTTGACGTCGCCGAAGAGGTTCTCGAGCACGTAGTTCCAGTGCGGGAACATGTCGACGATGATGCCGCCGCCGTCCTCGGCGCGGTAGTTCCAGCTGGGGCGCTGCGCCGGCTGCCAGTCGCCCTCGAACACCCAGTAGCCGAACTCGCCGCGCACCGAGAGGATGCGGCCGAAGAATCCGGAGTCTATGAGTCGCTTGAGCTTCTGCAGGCCCGGCAGGTAGAGCTTGTCGTGCACGACGCCGGTCTTGACGCCGGCCTCCCTCGCGAGGCGGGCGAGCTCGAGGGCCTCGTCGACGGTCTCGGCCGTGGGCTTCTCGGTGTAGATCGTCTTGCCGGCGGCGATCGCCTTGCGCAGGGCTGATGCGCGGGCCTTCGTCACGAGGAAGTCGGCGTAGATCTCCCAGCGAGGGTCGGCGAGGGCGGCGTCGAGGTCGGTGGTGTAGTCCTCGATGCCGTGCTTCGCCGCGAGCTCGGCGAGCTTCGTCTCGCTGCGGCCGACGAGCAGCGGCTTGACGGTGACCTTCGTGCCGTCGGGCAGCTCGATGCCGCCCTGCTCGCGGATCGCGAGGATCGAGCGGACGAGGTGCTGACGGTAGCCCATGCGGCCCGAGACGCCGTTCATGATGATGCCGATCTCGCGCACCTCGGGGAGGGCGGATGCCGCGGCCGGGGCCGGGGCGAGTGTCGTGTCGGTCACGGGGTCCTGCTTTCTGCTCTGAGGCCTGTGCGTCGCCCGCCCACGCGAAGGTAGGCGGGTAAGCGCTTTCCAGTAGTGTCGCACGCGATCGGGCGCCACGCAAGCGACGCGGGCACGGGGCGTCAGTCCGCGACCGTCGCGCTGAGCGGCGCAGGAGCTCGGGCCGGTTCGGCCGGGGGGCCGGCTCGCTCCGGAGACAGCACGAAGGCGACGCCCTGCGGCTCGAGCACTGCGCGCTCCACGTCGACGCCGGTCTCGGCATCCGTCCCCTCGATCGCCACCTCGACGGTCTCGTCACCGTGGTTGATCAGGGTCACGAGGTCGCCGCGCCGTGCGGCCTCGACGCCGGCCGGCAGACCCGCGACGACGGGACGGACCCCGGATGCCTCGACCACCGCCGCGACGACCGCGTCGAGCCCTTCGGGCTCAGGCTGGGTCGCGACGTACCAGGCGTCGCCGGCGCCG
>NZ_RRYE01000256.1 GCF_004010105.1 Microbacterium sp. CPCC 204701 | reverse complement strand
CCGCCCGCGCTCGCACCGCCCAGCGCGAGACGCTCGGGGGCGATCCGCAGCCGGGCGGCGTTGCCGGCCGTCCACGACCACGCCGCGATCACGTCATCGGATGCTGCGGGGTAATGGTCTCCGCCGCGCGCCGGGCGCGCGGCATCCGCCCACTCCTCCGGCACGGGAGCGAGTCGGTAGTCGACCGCCACGACCGTCGTGCCGCGCGCGGACAGCTGCCGCGCGACCCAGTCGGACTCGGGCATGTCGAGCTCGCCGAACGCGAAGGCGCCGCCGTGCGCCCACACCAGGCCCGTGCCATTCGGCTCGCTCGCCGGGTACACGCGCACGAGCGCATCGGCGGCGGCATACGGCTCGGTCATCTCGGGTTCCTTCGTTGGTGCACCGGGAGCGCGGGGATCGGCATCCCGCGCCCCCGGCGGGTCTGTGTCAGGCGCCCCAGCCTGCCTGCGTGCCGCCGACGCGCTCGTCAGCGATCCTCTGCTGGTAGCCGGATGCCGCGTACGCCGCCATCGGGTCGGCGGCGAGTCCGCGCGATTCGCGCCACTCGGCGAGCGCGGGGCGCACGTCGCTGTAGAACGCGTCCATGAAGATCGCATTGGCGGCGAGCACGTCGTTCGCCTGCTGGGCGGCAGCGAGGGCGTCGCGGTCGACGAGCAGCGCGCGGGCGGTCATCTCCTGGACGTTGAGCACCGAGCGGATCTGGCCGGGGATCTTGTCCTCGATGTTGTGGCACTGGTCGAGCATGAAGGCCACATCGGGGTTGTTGAGGCCACCGCCGCGGACCACCTCGAAGATGATGCGGAACAGCTGGAACGGGTCGGCCGCGCCCACGATGAGGTCGTCGTCGGCGTAGAAGCGCGAGTTGAAGTCGAACGAGCCGAGCTTTCCGAGGCGCAGCAGCTGCATCACGATGAACTCGATGTTCGTGCCCGGTGCGTGGTGGCCGGTGTCGAGGCACACCACCGCCCGGTCGCCGAGCGCCGCCACCTGCGCGTAGGAGGTGCCCCAGTCCGGGACATCCGTGTGGTAGAACGCGGGCTCGAAGAACTTGTACTCGAGCACGAGGCGCTGCTCGTCGCTCAGCCGTTCGTAGATCCTCTGCAGCGAGTCGTGCAGGCGGTCCTGCCGGCCGCGCATGTCGTTCTGCCCCGGGTAGTTCGAACCCTCGGCGAGCCAGATCTTGAGGTCGCGAGAACCCGTCTCGTTCATGATGTCGACGCACTCGAAGTGGTGGTCGATCGCCTTCTGGCGAATGCGGTCGTCGTGGTGCGTGAGGGCGCCGAATTTGTAGTCCTCGTCCTGGAACGTGTTCGAGTTGATCGTGCCGAGCTTCACCCCGAGCTCTTCGGCGTGGCGGCGCAGGCCGGCGTAGTCGTCGACCTTGTCCCACGGGATGTGGAGGGCCACGCTCGGAGCGAGGCTCGTGTACGCGTTGACCTGCGCCGCGTCGGCGATCTTCTCGTACGGATCGCGGGGCGTGCCGGCCGTCGTGAAGACGCGGAATCGCGTGCCGGAGTTTCCGAACGCCCACGAGGGCAGCTCGATGCCCTGGCCTTCGAGGGCGGAGAGGATCTCTGGAGACAGCGTCGTCATCTGCGGTGCTTTCGGTTCAGGCGTCGCGGGTCGCGACGGCGAGTTGGTCTTCGAGGTGGAACACCTCGGTGAGCGGGGTGGCGGCCTGGTCGGGGCGGCCGTCGAGTCCGACGAAGAAGCGGCCCATCTCGGCCTCCCAGCGAGCCGCGACAGGCGACGCTGCGAGGTAGGCCTGCGCGGCGGCATCGTCGTCGGTCTCGTAGTAGCCGATGAGTCGGCCGCCGTCGCCGAGGAACAGCGAGTAGTTCCGGCGACCCGCGGCGGCGATCTCGGCGAGCATCTCGGGCCACACCGGCGTGTGCCGGGCGATGTACTCGTCGAGCAGCTCCGGCGTGACCTGCAGCTGGAAGCAGACCCGCGTCGTCGCGGTCTCACTCGTCATGGCGTCCTCGGTCTCGATCGATGTATGAATCGTTTCAAAGCCTAGGCGATCCCGGACCACCGCGCAACGAGACAGCGCTTCCCGGCGCATCGCGCCGCTCGGCGCGGTTCCGCGGTAGCGTTTGGCGCGAGGAGGTGGCCGGATGACGGTGAGCGTGCGGGATGTCGCAGCGGCGGCATCCGTCTCTGTCGGCACCGTCTCGAACGTGCTCAACCGGCCGTCGAAGGTGTCGCCGACGACCGTCGAGCGCGTGCTGCAGGCGATCGACGACCTGGGATTCGTGCGCAACGACGCCGCCAGGCAGCTGCGGGCCGGTCGCAGCCGCAGCATCGCGCTGATCGTGCTCGACGCCGGTAACCCGTTCTTCGCGGAGGTGGCGCGCGGCGCCGAGGACCGCGCGGCCGAGGCGGGCATGAGCGTACTCCTCGGCAACAGCGACGAGCGCACCGACCGCGAGGAGGCGTACCTCGACCTGTTCCGCGAGCAGCGCGTCAACGGCGTGCTCGTGACCCCGGTCGCCGGTGATCTCACCCGCCTCGAGCGCCTGCGTGACGGCGGTGTGCCCGTGATCCTCGTCGACCACGAGGACCACGAGGAGGCCTTCGCGTCCGTCTCGGTCGACGACGTCGAGGGCGGGTATCTCGCGGTGTCGCATGTGCTCTCGACCGGGCGCCGGCGCATCGCGTTCGTCAGCGGTCCGCTCACCATCCGCCAGGTCGCCGACCGCCTCGAGGGCGCCCGCCGAGCGGTCGGCGAAGTCGACGGCGCGACGCTCGAGATCGTCGAGATGCCGGCGCTCACCGTGCTGCAGGGGCGCGCGGCGGGTGAAGCGATCCGCGCGCGGGCCGCCACGGAGCGCCCGGATGCCGTTTTCGCCGCGAACGACCTGCTCGCCGTCGGCGCGCTGCAGGCCTTCACGCTCATGTCGGACGTGCGGGTGCCGCGCGACATCGCCCTCATCGGCTACGACGACATCGACTTCGCCTCGGCGACCGTCGTGCCGCTGAGCTCGATCCGCCAGCCCGCGCACCTCATCGGCTACACCGCCGTCGACCTCCTGCTGAAGGACCTCGACGACCCGGACGGCGGGCACGAGCGCACGGTGAGGTTCCAGCCCGAGCTCGTGGTGCGGGAGTCCACCGCGGGCTGACCTGACCCCCGGCTACGCCGCGCCGGTCGTCGCTGCGGCGCTTCGGGCGACACGCCGTCTCGCCTCGCGTTCGCGGGACGCCGTGGTCACGGCATCCTCCACGAGAAGCGCGACGAGGCGCTCATACGGCGTCCCCGCCGCCGCCACGAGCCGCGGAAAGTGCGACTCACGGCGCAGACCAGGGATGGTGTTGACCTCGTTGAGCAGGATGCGCCCCTGCGCGTCGACGAAGAAGTCGATGCGGGCGAGGCCGCGGCTTCCGAGCGCGTCGAAGCAGCGAAGGGCCGCGTCGCGCAGCGCGACCAGGACGTGCTCGGGGAACGTCGCCGGAATCTCGAGCACGGCTCCCCCGCCCTCGTACTTGTGGGCGTACGTGAACCCTGCGGCGTCAGCACCGGCCGGATAGTGCAGGCGAGAGGCACCCGTGGCCTGCGCGCTCCCGCCGTCCGTCCACACGCCGACGCTCACCTCCTCCCCCGTCACCCGCGGCTGCACCAGCGCGACACCCGAGTGCGCGAACGCTTCGGCGAACGCCTCGCGCAGCGACTCGCCGTGTCCCACCATCCGCACGCCGATGCTCGACCCGCCCGTGTCGGGCTTGACGACGAGGTCGCCGTCGAACGACCGGCGCACCATCCCCGAGACGAGGTCGGGATCGGCGGCGTACCGCGTCCGGCTCACCGACCAGGTCGGAATCACCCCAACCCCCGCCGCTGCGCACAGCCGCAGGCACTCGAGCTTCGAGAGCGCTCGCGCCGAGGCATCCGAGCCGCTCCCGACGAACGGGATGCCGCGACGCTCGAGCTCGCGCTGCAGACCGCCTCCTTCCCCCCAGCCGCCGTGGAGTGCGGGAAAGACGACGCAGTCCTGCGGCATCTCGTCGAGCACCTCGCCGAAAAGCAGCGCAGGCGCGGCCGGCGACCCGACATGCCACAGGCCGTCACGGTCGACGTGCACCTCGAGGACGGAGTGTCCGGCGATGCCTGCGAGCGCGGCGGAGACGTCCCGTCCCGACGCGACCGACACCTCGTGCTCGGCGCTCGCGCCGCCCGAGACGACGACGACGCGGCGCGTCATGCCTCGGTGCCCTCTCCGACGAGGCGGGCCACCCGCGGCCCGATGCCCGTGAGCACCTCCTGCGGGATGGTGCCGAGAATGAGCGACCACTCCCTCAGGCTCGGCTCGCCACGGTCGGGATCGCCCACCAGCACGACGCGGTCGCCGATCTCGACATCCGCCCCGCCGACGTCGACGACGCACTGATCCATCGAGACGGCACCCACGAGCGGATGCCGCAGCCCGTTGACCGAGACGGTCACTCCGGGCCACGCGGCCCGCGG
>NZ_RRYE01000255.1 GCF_004010105.1 Microbacterium sp. CPCC 204701 | reverse complement strand
ACCCCGGTCGTCGATGACATGCGTGCAACACTCTCAACCCTGGATTTTTCCGTCAACACCCCGACAGAAAAATGCTTGGATTCTTCCGAGCCGTGACCAAAACGTCGCGGGGAATACGGGAGCGGGGCGCTCGCCCGTCGCGAGCGCCCCGCTGTGGGGGAGGGCGGCTGGAGTCAGCCCTCCGACGGCCGGGCCACTGTCAGGATCTCGCCCAGCGGACCGCTCTTCTCCATGCGCGCGATTCCGGGAACGGCCGCGTCACCGACGCGCGACGGGTCGGCCCAGTAGCCGTGGGCCGGGTTGTTGAAGAACGTCATCCACGGGTCGCCGTGCTCGTCGATGAACATGTTGTTGTGCCCGGCGCCCACGCCCGCTGTGTAGCGGGCGGTGTAGGGACCCTCGAACCTGTCGGCGACCGCCACGATCGCATCGTACTGCTCACGCAGGCCCGTGCCTGCGCGATACGTCGGACCGGACGCCGGCGTCGGCTTCCACGACCACGCGGCGTGCATCAGGTAGTACTTCTCGCCCACCTTCGTCACGGTCGCGCCCTCGAGGTAGGGCTCGGGGGAGTACTTGCGCTGCGTGAACGCCGGCAGGCTCGTGGGATTCACGAGGTTCTCCATGTCGGGCGTCATCTCGGAGTACAGGTCGTTGTGCAGCACCAGGTACGTCTTGTCGCCGTCATCGAAGAGCCCGCCGTCGATGTGGTAGTACTGCGGGTTGTTCGCCCGCACCGGCTCGCCGAGCGGGTGGTCGATGTTCGCCTCGATGTTGCGGTACGGCCCCTCCGGACCGCCCTCGCTCACCAGGATGAACGACCCCGTCAGCGTGCTGTGGTCACCCATGCACGCCACCAGATACCACGTGCCGTCGATGTGGTGCAGCTCGGGCGCCCACGCGTTGCCCGCCTTGGTGGCGGGGTCGTCGGGGTTCTTGTACTCCTGCCAACCCGTGACGACGACGCGATCGGCTGTGTTCTCGTCGACGAACTCGGGCGACCACACCTTGCCCTTCGGGTGATCGGGGCGGATGCCCGTCGTATCGACGAGCTTCCACGGTCCCTCGAGCGAGGGTGCGATCCACACGTAGATGCCGTCGTTCCACGGCGCCGCCTTGTCGAGCTCCGCGGGCTTGGTGGTGCCCGTCGCGACGTACACGGTCTCGCCGTCCACCTCGAAGCGGTTCACATAGGTGTCCCGCATCCACACGCGGCCCAGCGCCTCGTCCTGCGGCCGCAGCTCGAGATCGAGGATCATCGAGTTGTCGTCGCGCGGCATGAGCTCCTCGCGTCCGTCGGCCAGCCCATACGGCATGGGGATCGGCCAGCTCGTTGGGAAGGCCCGCTCCGCGCCGCCCATCGCGTACGTGCGGACGTAGTCGAACTCGGCCGTCGCACCCGCCGCGCTGTACGAGACGAGCCCGATGCGCAGGTCGCCCACGGTCGCGAGCGACCACACGCCGCCCCACTGCCAGTTCTCGCCGTCGGTGCTCGACGCCATGCGCACGTCCCATTCGCCGTTCGCGGCGTCCAGCTGCGCGTACAGCCGCAGCCAGGTCGTCTCGGCCGGCGCTGCGCCGAACATGGGCCCGTTCGCCACCGGAGCCGGAGGCGTCGCGGTCGGCCGCTCCGTCTCCTTGCCGAACTCGGTCTGGTGCAGGAACTGCCCGGCCTTGCGATTGAGGGGCAGGACGGAGTGCGCGAGCTTGAGGTACCGGTCGTCGGTCTCATAGAGCACGAGCCCCGCCTGCTGGGCGGCGCGGTCGCCGTCGAAGGTCAGCTTCGTCTCGACGATGAAGTCCTCGCGGGGCGCGGCGCGCAGCAGCACGGGTGCCGTGTTGTTCGCGAGGTGCAGTTCGGCGCCCTGCGTCGGCCACACCAGCGATCCGGCCGTCACAGTGGGGCCGGCCGCGGACGGGCGCACCCAGCTCCAGGCGTCGTCCGCCGCCTCGGCCTCCCCGTCGAGGTCGAACTCGTCGGAGTAGTCGGCGAGGAGCTCACTCGGCTGCGGGTCGGCGACCCGCTCGGTGACCGGCACGTACAGCACAGCCGCGCTGAGGTTGTCGGCATCGACGGCGACGCCTTCGGCGACCGCGCCGATCGCGCCGTGCGACTTCGCCTGCCGCGGCGCCTCGACGGCGACCGTCGCGAGCGGGTCGTTGAGGTTGGCGGCCGACACCTCGGCCGTAACCGTTCGACCTCGCCACTCGATCGCGACGACATGCCACGTCTCGTACGAGAAGTTCGCGGGCAGCGGCGCGGACTGCTCCGCGGTGCGCGAGCCGTGCGTCACCTCCAGGCGCAGCTCACCGGCCTGGCGATCGATCCAGGCCGTCGCGCCGTTCTGCCCACGCACGCCCATCGCGAGCCCGGCGGCACCGGTGTCGCCACCCTCGGCGAACCGCACATCTCCCTGCACGCGCTGGTCGCCCGAGGTCTGCGCCTCGGTGGTCAGCGAAGCGCCGGACCCGATGCGGGCATGGGCTCCGGCATCCGTCGACTCGGCGAGCGCCACCGCGCCCGTGCTCTTCCAGCCGTCGATACCGGACGTGAAGTCGGCACCCAGCGCGGGCGTCGTGACGGGCGCCGGCTGCTCGCCCGACGACGGGCCCGCTCCGGCGTTCACCACCGGCCAGCCGTCGATCCAGTCGAGGCGGTCGATCATCATGGGCCGCTTCGACAGGCTGAGGCGTCCGTTGCGCGTGTCGACCGGCGGGAAATCGGGGTCGGCCGTCGGGATCGCGTGGTACACGAGCCAGTCCTGACCGGCGAGGTCGGTCTGGATCGCGTTGTGCCCCGGCCCGGCGAAGCCGTTGCCGTTCGAGGTCAGCACGAAGCCGCCCTTGCTCGAGAGGGCCATGAGGTCGACGCCGTGGTCATCCACGAACGGACCGGTCGGGCTCTCGCTGCGGCCGACCTTGACCGTATAGCCGCTGAACGCGCCGTCGCAGCATCCCGCGTCGGAGTACATGAGGTAGTAGAAGCCGTCGCGCTGCACGACGAAGCCACCCTCCATGCGCCGGCCCTGCGCGATCTGCGTCACCTCCCCGACGAGCGCGGTGGCGTCGGCATTCATCTCAGAGACGCAGATGACGTCGTAGCTGCCCCAGTAGAAGTAGTGCGTGCCGTCGCTGTCGGTGAACAGCGCCTGGTCGATGTTGCCGGTGGGGCAGCCGGCGACGCCCGGGCCGCCGATGAGCAGGCCACGGTCGGTCCACGGTCCGGTCGGGGTCTCGGCGGTCAGCAGCGCGACCCCGCCGTTGGAGAGCGAGTAGGTGAGGTGGTACTCACCGTCGATGTAGCGGATGTCGGGAGCCCACGGCCGCGTGCCGCCGACCCAGTACGGGGGCAGCGGCGCGCCCGCCGGATACACGTCGCCGACGTACTCCCACTGCACCATGTCGGTCGAGCGCAGCACCGGGAGGACGTGCTCGCCGGCTTCGCCCGAGCTGTGGAAGATGGGGTTCGTCGTGCCGTACGCGTACCAGGCGCCGTCCTTGCCGCGGATCATCGCGGGGTCGGGGAACGTGTCGACGACCCCGGCGGTCACCGGGTTGGCATACGTTCCGGGCGCCGCGGCTGCGGCGTGGGGCGCGGAAGGCGGTGCCGCACCGGCCGGTGTGCCGACGAGCAGGGCACCGGCCAGCACCGCCGCCGTGGCGAGACTGGCTGTTCGCCATCGCATCATGGGTGGTCTCCTTCTTCATCGAAGTGCCGCGCGGGCGCACGACAACGACGCACGACGGGCGCGCGACGAGATCAGGACGGCCGGCGCCCCGCGCCGAGCGGCGATCGGGGCGGGACCCTCCGTGGGTGTTCGCGACCCATCAAACGGAGGTTGGATTTTTCCGTCAAGACTCCGGCGGAAAGGTCGGCGGGTTCAGGTGCGGGCGTAGGCTGTCGATCGTGCAATCCCTGTGTTCGGTGACGCCCGGTGGGCGTGAGGAGGTCCTCGGCGCGCTCCGTGCCGAGCGGAGGTAGCCGCGTGCGTCGCAGCCGACCCGACGCACCCGCACCTCCGCGCACCGCCGGTCCGCGGCATCCGATCATCGTCGCCTCCTCGGGGACGCCTCGCGAAGCAAGGAATCATGCACGCATTCACCGAGAAGGACATCCGCGCGTCCTTCGTCAACGCCTCACTGCGCGAACGCAATGCCCTCGTGGTGCCCGACCTCGCCGGGTTCGAGTGGGACCGGCTCGACTATCTCGGCTGGCGCGACCCGAAGCAGCCGCTCGCCGGCTTCATCGTGGTGCCGGTCGATGGCGAGCCGGTCGGCGTCCTGTTGCGCCAGACCGAGCAGCGCACCCGCACGCGGGCGCAGTGCTCGTGGTGCGAGGACGTCAGGCTGCCCAACGAGGTCGTGCTGTTCGGCGCCAAGCGCGCCGGTAAGGCCGGCCGTAACGGCGACACCGTCGGCACGCTCCTGTGCGAGGGGTTCGAGTGCTCCGCCAACGTGCGCCGGCCGATGCCGCCC
>NZ_RRYE01000254.1 GCF_004010105.1 Microbacterium sp. CPCC 204701 | reverse complement strand
GCCCCCAGCGCCCGCTCCGCGCCCCGCTCCCCTGCCGCCGACGCCCGCGCCCGAGCCGGCTCCCGAACGGAACGCGGAGCCTCGAACAGTGGCCGGACGCGCGCTGTCACTTGACGTGCGGTTCTCCAGCGCTCAGCTGACTCCCGGCACCGTGGCCACGATGCGAGGCACCGTGGGGCCGAACCTGTCGGACGGCACCGAGGCGGTGACGATCAGCGGAACGGTGACCCGGGGGACCGGGTACCGCGGAGTGCACGTCGCCCCGGACGGCGAGTGCGTCGTCCTCACCACGTCGTTCACCTGCACGGTGGCCCTCGCGCCGGGCGACTCCGCCGAACTCGACATCCGCCTCCGCGTGGATGCACTCAACGCGCCAGCCGTCGCGCGCCAGCAGCTGTCGGTCGCCTCGTCCCGCCCAGGACAGGGCAACGCCACCACATCGACCGTCCCGATAGGCCCCGACGATGGTTCCCAAGCGCTCGCCGCTGCGCTCACAACCTTCGAGATGACCCGCCTGCCCGAGGCCTTCCTCCCACTTCTGGCCATGTTCCTGTTCGCCCTGGCTGCGACGCACGCCGGTCGCCAGCGGAGCGGCACCGACTCTCGCTCATCCAACGGCTCACCTGGAGAGAATCCATGACGACACCTGACGCATCTGGCAAGACCTTCTTACGAAAGCGGCGCAACGCGGCCCCATGGATCCTCGGGATCGCGCTGCTGCTCCTCGCCGTGTATTACGTGATGGTCGTGGCATCCGGCATCCTCGACACGTCGACGGACGTGCCGATTGCGGGGGAGAACGACACCCAGCGTGAGGACTACCTCACGCTGCAGATGCGTGTGCAGGACGTCGACCTCACCAACCGTGTGCTGCTGGCCAACATCCTGCCCATCCCGCACGGCGACCTCGTCGGCGACAAGGCCGGCGAGATGTCTGAGAGCGTCCGGATCGAAGTGTCCAGCGGCGGCGTGACGTCGACCGTCGTGGCTTACCCGGGTGAGTCGATCGTCGACCCGACCGCCGTCAGCCTGCTCCTGGATCGCGGTGACAGCACTTATCCGTTCGACCGTCCGTTCGCGGACTTCCAGCTGAACGTCCAGAATGATGAGACCGGGCGCAGCGTGCCATTCGTCGTGGAGATGTCGAACTCCGCGCGCCCGTGGGTGCTGACCGCCTCGGTGGGCGCCGCGGCCGCCGAGGCGGGTGGTCAGGTTTATCCGGTGACGATCGACGGCCATCGCGATGCGCTGAGCGTGACGCTCGTGGCGTTCTATGTCCTGGTGATCCTGATCACCACGCTCATGGCGGTCGTCATCATCGGCGGCGCCATTCTCCGACGCAATCTCGAGTTCGCCAACGTGATCTGGCTGTCGGCGACCATGCTCTCATTCCCAGCACTCCGCGCCGCGATGCCGGGCGCGCCCCCCATCGGAACGGCGCTGGACTTCATCGTCCTGTTCCCGTGCATCGCGCTCATCGCGGTGATGCTGGTCTGGACCGGCGGCTACCTGCTATGGCGCGAGAGCTCGATCCTTCGTCGGCGTGAACTCGACGACGACGCCCTGGCGCGACCGGCAGGTCCTCCCGTGTGGGAGTCACTGCCCGAGTAGTCCGACCGCCTCGGTCGGTGAGAGCGGCATCCGGACGCCGCGTCCGGCCGTGTCTCCGGAGGCCTGAATCCTGAAAGTTCGCTCGGAGAACAGGCGGCCGGCGTGTCCCCCTTAAGGGGGACACGCTACGTTGATATCGGGCAGCGCACGGCACTGGGGGCCAGACCGATTGCCCGCTGGGGAGCCCTTGGGCTGGGGCCACGGGTTCTCCCCGCAACTGTGGGTCACCGCGGGCGCGCCGGACTGCAGCCGGTGCGCCCGAGGTCGTCCTGGGCCGTGTTCGAGCGCCGTGCGGCTGGCGTCAGGGGGAGACCGCCGAAGAGCCGGCGGCATCGACGGATGCACCGGGGTGCGGCATCGGTCGGCCGACGCGGCGGCCCCACCACACCACGAGGGCGCCGACCGCCAGCATCGCGGCCGAGATCCCGATGACGTAGAGCACCACGCCCGGATATCCGCTGACCGGCTGCAGGTCCGCGTTGTTCGGATTCAGGAACGGGTACGGATACCAGAAGGGGGCGCCGGTGCCGGGATTCGTGATGAAGGGTGCACGGAGCATCGTGTAGGCGACCCACACGATCGGGAACGCCACGATCGCCCAGACTGCGCGCCACGCCAGCGCGCGGCGCAGAGGGCCGACGAACAGGTCGGCGAGCAGGAACAGCGGTCCGATGAGGTGCAGCACCTCGTTCGACCACGGCACGATGGAGCCGGGCTCGAGGTCGTAGCCGCGCAGCAGCGTGTTGTAGACGATGCCCGTGATCACCATGTACGTGGTCACGCAGGCCAGCGCGGCCGCGATGGCGGGCGGTTCGGCGTCCTTTCCCCGCCCGCGCGTGAAGAACCACAGGGCGGCCACGGTCAGCACCACGGCCGCCGAGACGTTGGAGAGGATCGTGAAGAAGCTGAAGAAGTTCGCGACGATCGTGAAGACGTGGCGGTCGGCGTCGATCGCGCTCGACACCGAGCGCACGAGCTGCGCGACGACGGCCGAGGCGATGAGCGCCGCCATCGCGAGGCGGAGCACGGACCAGATCAGCGCCCACTGGGGCGAAGCCATCCAGGCCGGGGTCCGCGTCATACGCACACCATATCGGCGGGGTCACACCGCATCGATAGGATGGGGTGTAACCGTCCAGTAAACGGGGGAGTAGCCCATGCCAGGCATCGTCATCGTCGGAGTCCAGTGGGGAGACGAGGGCAAGGGCAAGGCCACCGACCTGCTCGGTGAGCGCACCGACTGGGTCGTCAAGTTCAACGGCGGCAACAACGCCGGTCACACGGTCGTGATCGGCGACGAGAAGTATGCGCTGCACCTCCTGCCCTCCGGCATCCTCTCCCCCGGCGTGAACGCGGTGATCGGCAACGGCGTGGTCGTCGACCTCGAGGTGCTGTTCGCCGAGCTCGAGGCGCTGCACGCGCGCGGCGTCGACACCTCGCGACTCAAGGTCAGCGCCAACGCTCACCTCATCACGCACTACCATCGCACGCTCGACAAGGTCACCGAGCGCTTCCTCGGCAAACGGCAGATCGGCACGACGGGCCGTGGCATCGGCCCCGCGTACGCCGACAAGATCAACCGCGTCGGCATCCGCGTGCAGGACCTCTTCGACGAGAACATCCTGCGGCAGAAGGTCGAAGGCGCCCTCGACCAGAAGAACCACCTCCTCGTGAAGGTGTTCAACCGCCGCGCCATCACGTGCGACGAGATCGTCGACGACCTGCTGTCGTACGCCGAGCGCTTGCGGCCGATGGTCGACGACACCGCGCTGCTGCTGAACGACGCGCTCGATCGCGGCGACGTCGTGGTGTTCGAAGGCGGCCAGGCGACGATGCTCGACGTCGACCACGGCACGTACCCGTTCGTGACGTCGTCGTCGGCGACGGCGGGCGGCGCATCGACCGGATCCGGCATCGGGCCGAACCGCCTCGACCGCATCGTCGGCATCGTCAAGGCCTACACGACACGCGTGGGCTCCGGCCCCTTCCCCACCGAGCTGTTCGACGAGCAGGGCGAATGGCTGCGCTCGCGCGGCTTCGAGTTCGGCACCACCACAGGCCGCCCGCGCCGCGTCGGCTGGTACGACGCGCCCATCACGCGCTACGCGACCCGCATCAACGGCATCACCGATTTGGTGCTGACCAAGCTCGACATCCTCACCGGGCTCGACCAGATCCCGGTGTGCGTCGCGTACGACGTCGACGGCGTGCGGTTCGACGAAGTGCCCGCGAACCAGTCCGACTTCCACCACGCCAAGCCCATCCTCGAGTACTTCCCCGGCTGGAAGCGCGACATCTCTGGCGCCCGCATTTTCGAGGACCTTCCGATCGAGGCGCAGGACTACGTGCTCGCCCTCGAGGCCATGAGCGGCACCCGGATCTCGGTGATCGGCGTCGGCGCCGCGCGCGACGCCGTCATCGTGCGGCACGACCTCATCGACTGATGCGGTTCTGGCTGGGCGGGTACACCGCCGACTCGGGCGGCAACGCGTCGGGAATCGGGATGCTGCGGGCCGGCGCCGCCGACGACGCCTCGGCCGGCGGACCCCTGGCCTACGCCGCCGAGGTGGCAGCGACCGACTCTCCGTCGTGGCTCGCGCCGCACCCGAGCCTGGACGTCGTGTACGCGGTGCTCGAGCATCGGCGGCAGGTGCAGGCGTTCCGTCGCACGGGCGAGGCGACGTTCGCCCGGCTCGGCGATCCCGTGGCCGCGGGTGAGGCCGTGTGCCACGTCGCGGTGTCACCCGACGGCCGCTTCCTCGTGGCGAGCTGCTGGGGCGACGGACGGGTCGTGACGATGGCGCTGAATGCCGCGGGCCGGCCCTCTGCGCCGGTCATCGCCGCGCCGAGCGCCGACCCGTATGGTCCGGACTCGTCAGCCGCGGCCGCGCCCG
>NZ_RRYE01000253.1 GCF_004010105.1 Microbacterium sp. CPCC 204701 | reverse complement strand
GGCGGCACGGCCGTGCTCAACGCGGACGACGCACGCGTGGCGGCGATGGCCCCGATCGCCGCAGAGCGCGGCGCCAGGGTGCGCTGGTTCGGCCGCGGGATCGCAGCGACGGATGTGCGCGCCGATGACGTCGAGGTCACGGCATCCGGAACGTCCTTCACGGTCACGGCCGACGGCGTGTCGCTGCGGCTGCGACTGCAGGTGCTGGGCGAGCACCACGTCATGAACGCCCTCGCCGCGATCGCGGCGGCCACCACGCTCGGCGTCGCGCTCGCGGACGCCGTCGCACGCCTCGAGACCGTCGAGATCGCCGAGCGCTGGCGCATGCAGCCGCTCGGCTCGGACCGCGTGCGGATCATCAACGACGCTTACAACGCCAGCCCCGACTCGATGGCCGCAGCACTGCGCACGCTCGCGCAGATCACCGGCCTAGGGGAGCGGACCGTGGCGGTGCTGGGCGCCATGACCGAGCTCGGCGACCACGCCGAGGAGGAGCACGACCGGGTGGGCCTGCTGGCCGTGCGGCTCGGCATCCAGAGGATCGTCGTGGTGGGCCCCGACGCGCGTCGCATGTACCTCGAGGCCGTCGCCCAGGGGTCGTGGGCAGGCGAGGCCGTCTACTTCGAGACCGCCGACGAGGCGTTCGAATACCTCCGCGACGAGTTGCGCGACGGCGACCGCGTGCTCGTGAAGTCGTCCAACTCCGCGGGCCTGAGGTTCCTCGGCGATCGTCTGGGAGAATCGTTCTCGTGAGATCACTCCTGACCGCGGCGGCGATCTCGCTGGCCTTCACGCTCTTCCTGACCCCCGTCTTCTTGCGGCTGTTCCGCAAGTGGGGGTGGGGGCAGGTCATCCGCACCCCGGAAGACATCCGCAACCCCAACCATCAGACCAAGCGCGGCACGCCCACGATGGGCGGCACGATCTTCATCGTCGGCACGATCGTCGGCTATCTCGTCGGCGGCTACACCGGCAACAACCCGCCCACGGTCTCGGGTCTGCTCGTGATCTGGATGATGGTCGGCCTCGGCGTCGTGGGCTTCATCGACGACTACATGAAGGTGCGACAGCAGAAGTTCATGGGACTGAGCGGCTGGCGCAAGATCGTCGGGCAGATCGCGGTCACAGTTCCGTTCGGCGTCGTCGCGCTGAACCTGCCGAATCAGTACGGCCAGACGCCTGCCTCACCGTTCGTGTCGGTGTTCCGCGACGTGCCGGCTTTGTGGTTCATGGCGTTCGGCGCCATCGCGGGATGGATCCTGTACCTCGCGTGGGTGTCGTTCATCGGCGTGGCCTTCTCGAACAGCACCAACGTCACCGACGGCCTCGACGGCCTCGCGGCCGGCGCGGCGATCTTCGTCACCGGCGCCTACAGCCTGATCGCGTTCTGGCAGTTCAACCAAGCGTGCTGGGGGAGCGAGGCGGCCGTCGCCGCGGCCAAGGCTGCGTGCTATCCGACCCGCGATCCGTTCGACCTCGCCATCGTCTCGGCATCCTTCGTGGGCGCGCTCGTCGGGTTCCTGTGGTGGAACGCGCCGAAGGCGAAGGTGTTCATGGGCGACGTCGGGTCGATGGCGATCGGCGGCGTGCTCGCCGCCATGGCGATCCTCACCCGCACCGAGCTGCTGGCCGTTCTCGTCGCGGGCGTCTTCGTGATCGCCCCCGGCTCGGTCATCCTGCAGCGCCTCTACTTCAAGATCACGCGCGGCAAGAGGCTGTTCCTGATGAGCCCGTTCCACCACCATCTCGAGATGCGCGGCTGGTCCGAGGTGACGATCGTCGTGCGCATGTGGATCATCGCGGGCCTCCTCGCGGTCTCGGGTGTCGGGTTCTTCTACGTCGAATGGCTCACGCAGACATGACCGCGACGGCAGGCGAAAGGTCGGGGTCCGCGCGGCTCGACTCACTCACGAGCTGGCACGCGGACTGGAACGGCCTGCGCGTCGCGGTGCTCGGCCTCTCGGTCACCGGGTTCTCGGTCGCAGACACGCTCGCCGAGCTCGGCGCCGACGTGCTCGTGGTCACCGAGAGGGCCGATGAGGAGTACGGGCGCCTGCTGCCGGTCATCGGCGCGCGACTGTGGGCCGGGCAGCTCGACGCCGTGCCCGAAGAACTTCGCGACTTCGATCCCGAGGTCGTGGTGGCCTCGCCCGGGTTCGCGCCGGGGCATCCCCTCGTCGCGTGGGCGCGCGAGGCGGGTATCGCGCTGTGGGGCGACATCGAGCTCGCCTGGCGCGTGCGCGACAAGGTCGTGCGGCCCGACGGGTCGCCGGCCGACTGGATCCTCGTCACGGGCACCAACGGCAAGACGACCACGACGCGGCTGACCGCGACGATGCTCGTCGCCGGTGGACTGCGCGCCGCGCCCGTCGGCAACATCGGCACGCCGGTGCTCGACGCCGTGCGCGACCCGTCCGGGTTCGACGCTCTCGTCGTCGAACTCTCGAGCCATCAGCTGTGGTACCTGGGTCTGCAGGAGGGGCCGGAGCCGCTCTCGCCGTACGCCGCGGTGTGCCTGAACCTCGCCGACGACCACCTCGAGTGGCACGGATCGTTCGAGGCGTACCGCGAGGCCAAGGCGCACGTGTACGACAACACGCGCGTGGCGTGCGTCTACAACAAGGCGGATGCCGCGACCCGGCGCATGGTCGAGGACGCCGAAGTCGTCGAGGGCGCGCGCGCCATCGGGTTCGACCTGGGCGTGCCAGGACCCAGCGATCTCGGCATCGTGGAGCGGCTCCTCGTCGACCGCGCGTTCCTCGAGGATCGCCGCACCAGCGCGCTCGAGCTCACGACGCTCGAGGAGCTCGCGCAGCTGGGTCTCGCGGCCCCTCACATCGTCGCGAACGTTCTCGCCGCCGCCGCGCTCGCCCGGTCGCTCGACGTCGCACCCGCAGCCATCCACGACGCGCTGCGCGATTTCCGTCTCGACCCGCACCGCATCGAAGTCGTCGCGCGCCATGAGGGCGTCACGTGGGTGGACGACTCCAAGGCGACGAACCCCCACGCAGCCGCGTCGTCGCTCGCCGCGTATCCGGGGGCCGTCTGGGTCGTCGGGGGCCTGCTCAAGGGCGTCGACATCTCGGAGCTGGTCGCAGCCCGCGGCGCGCAGGCCAAGGCGGCCATCGTCATCGGCATCGAGCGCGCGGCCGTCGTGTCGGCGTTCTCGCGACACGCGCCCGCGGTGCCGGTGTTCGAGGTGGACGCCGATGAGACTGAAGAGGTCATGCCGCGGGTCGTCGAACTGGCCGCCGGGGTGGCGCGTGACGGGGACATCGTTCTGCTCGCCCCCGCCGCGGCGTCCTTCGACCAGTTCGCGTCCTACGCCGACCGCGGCGAGAGGTTCGCGGCGGCGGTGAGGCAACGGATCGGAACGGGGGCGGGCGATGACGACGACGCAGCCGCGGATCCAGCCCGCCGGGGCCACTGAGCGCTCGCAGCGGCAGGGCCGCGGTCTCGCCGCCCGGGTGAGTCTCGGGCGCGTCTTCGCACCGGTGCCGAGCGAGTTCCTGCTCATCGCGTCCACCGCGCTGCTGCTCACGTTCTTCGGTCTCGTGATGGTGCTCTCCGCGACCTCCGCCACGGCGACCGCCGACGGCGTCGCGCCGTGGGACACGGCGGTGAAGCAGCTGGTGTTCGCCGCGATCGGCATCCCGCTGATGTTCATCGCGAGCCGGCTGCCCGTGTCGTTCTGGAAGAAGATGGCCTGGCCCGCGCTCGTCCTGGGTATCGCGTTCCAGCTGCTGGTGTTCACGCCGCTCGGACATGAGAACGACGGAAACCGCAACTGGATCACGATCGTCCCCGGATTCCAGGCTCAGCCGTCGGAGTTCCTCAAACTCGGGCTCGCGCTGTGGGTGGCGTTCGTGCTGTTCCGCAAGCGCACGCTGCTGACGAAGTGGCAGCACGTCTTCATCCCGCTCGTGCCCGTTGCGGGCCTCGCGATCGCCACGGTGATGGCGGGCCGCGACCTCGGCACCGCGATGGTCCTGGTGCTGCTCGTGCTCGGCGCCCTCTACTTCTCAGGCGTCAAGCTCCGGATCTTCGTTCTGCCGGCGATCGGCGCGGCCCTGGCCGTGGCGGTGCTCGCGGTCACGAGCCCCGACCGCATGCGGCGGTTCATGAGCTTTCTGAACCCCAACTGCCTCGACGATTACTACAACGACTGCTGGCAGCCTCTGCACGGCATCTGGGGCCTCGCCAACGGCGGCATCTTCGGGCTCGGCCTCGGCAACTCGCGTGAGAAGTACGACTGGCTGCCCGCGATCGCGAACGACTACATCTTCGCGGTCGTCGGGGAGGAGCTGGGCCTCATCGGCTGCGCCGTGGTGCTCACGCTGTTCGCCCTGTACGCGGTCGGTGCGTTCCACGTCATCCGCAAGACCGACGACCCGTTCGTGCGCATCGCCGCCGGCGGCATCACGGTCTGGATCGTCGGCCAGGCCATGATCAACATCGGGGTCGTGCTGCGGGTGTTCCCGGTGCTCGGCGTGCCGCTTCCCTTCATGTCGCAGGGCGGCACGTCGCTGCTGTCGGTGCTGGTCG
>NZ_RRYE01000252.1 GCF_004010105.1 Microbacterium sp. CPCC 204701 | reverse complement strand
CTCGCGCGCTTGACCTCGGCGATGATCTTCACGCGGTCGGCGGGTGCCAGGGCGGCCACGACGTCCAGCGCCGGCGGCTGCGCCGCGGCTGCGGCCTCGACATCTGCCAGGGGTCTCGCCGCGGCACGGGCCTCGGCGTCCTCAACCGCGCCGGCCGTGAGGTCGGCGAGCATCTCAGTGCT
The DNA here is from genome assembly GCF_004010105.1 of Microbacterium sp. CPCC 204701. Taxonomy (GTDB): domain Bacteria; phylum Actinomycetota; class Actinomycetes; order Actinomycetales; family Microbacteriaceae; genus Microbacterium. The sequence goes on along the minus strand of NZ_RRYE01000252.1, from coordinate 4,376 downwards.
CTTTCGCGACGTACTTCGAGCCGTTCGCCCCGTAGCCCGCCTTCGCGAGCGCCCAGCCCACGATGAGCCCGACGAGGACGAGTGCCGCGGATGCCCACACGAGGATCGGCATGTCGAGGAAGAAGAACAGCGTGCCGAGCGACACCGCGACGAGCATGATCACGACGGCCGTCCAGGCTGCGGGCGAGTGTCCGTGGCCGGGGTCGCCGATGTTGTTGCTCATGGGTGTCTCCTCGTAGCCTCAAGTCTCGTAGGCGTAGAACGCGCGGGATGTCGCCAGTCTAGCGGTCAGGCCGTAGGGTCCTCGCCACGCGACAGGTCGTCCCAGTCGTCGATCGCGTCGTGCGGGCGCGACCCCGCCGCGGCCGCCGGTCGCGCGTCGTCGTCGGTTCGATAGCGGCGCCCGGTTCCCGACCACGCGCGCGCAGTCGCCAGCGTGAAGGCACCGGCGAGAACGAGCACGACCCACGCGACGAGGGTCACGATGGGCCACGCCGTCGCCGAGATCGAGGTCACGAGCTGCGCCACCGAGGATTCCCCGGCGATGCCTGTCGCCTCGGTGACGACGGAGGCGACGGCGCTGACCGGGCGCTCGAAAGCCACGTTGGCGGTCTGCCAGGCGAGCACCCCCCCGACCACCACCGAGAGCGCGCCGAACACGTACCGCAGCGCGAGGCCGACGATCGACAGCGCCGCACCGAGCGCCATCACGGCGAGGCTCAGCGGTGTCAGCACCGGCACGGCCGTCGCTCCCGGCACTTCGAGCGCGAGGCCGGCTCCGTCGTCGAGCGCGACGGCGAGCCACGTCTGCGTCGCCGAGATGACGCCGAGAGCGCCGCACGCCACTGTCACGGCGACCGCGAGCAGCCGGGCGCGTCGCATCACGCCGACAGCTCCGGACCCGCGACGGCCTCGAGGTCGTCGGCGTCGAAGCACGTCCGCGTCCCGGTGTGACACGCGGCACCGACCTGTTCGACGGCGACGAGGACGGCATCGCCGTCGCAGTCGAGCCGCGCGCCGCGCACCAGCTGGACATGGCCGGAGGTGTCTCCCTTGCGCCAGTACTCCCGGCGCGAGCGCGACCAGAAGGTGACGCGACCCTCGGTCAGCGTGCGACGCAGCGCCTCAGCATCCATCCATCCGAGCATCAGCACCTCGCGGGAGTCCCACTGCTGGATGATGGCGGCGACGAGCCCGTCGTCGTTGAATGCGACGCGCGCGATCCGTTCGTCGACCGTTTCGCTCATGCCGTCACGACCTCTCGCACAGGGATGCCCTCGGCGGTGAGCGCGGCCTTGACGTCGCCGACCGTGAGCTGTCCGGAGTGGAAGACGGATGCCGCGAGCACGGCGTCGGCGCCTGCGGCGATCGCCGGGGCGAAGTCGGCCGCCGTGCCCGCGCCGCCCGACGCGATCACCGGCACGCTGGCGACCTCGCGCATGAGCGACACCAGCTCGAGATCGAACCCCTGTTTGGTGCCGTCCGCGTCGATCGAGTTGACCAGGAGCTCGCCGGCGCCGCGGGCGACCGCCTCGCGCGCCCACTCGAGGGCGTCGAGCGTCGTCTCGGTGCGGCCGCCGTGCGTCGTCACGACGAAGCCGGACGGGATCCGGTCTCCGAGCTCCGCCGAAGCGCGCTTGACGTCCAGCGACAGCACCAGCACCTGTGCGCCGAATCGGTCGGCGATCTCGTCGAGCAGCGAGGGCCGGGCGATCGCGGCGGAGTTGACGCCGATCTTGTCGGCGCCGATCGACAGCAGTCGCGCGACATCGTCTGCGGAGCGGACGCCGCCTCCGACCGTGAGCGGGATGAACACCTCTTCCGCCGTGCGGCGCACGACGTCGTACGTCGTGGCCCGCTCGTCGACCGTGGCGGTGACGTCGAGGAACGTGATCTCGTCGGCGCCCTGACGGAAGTACTCGCGTGCGAGCTCGACGGGGTCGCCCATGTCGCGCAGGTTCTCGAAGTTCACGCCCTTGACGACCCGGCCGGCGGCGACGTCGAGGCACGGGATGACGCGGCATACGAGACTCATGGCATCACCTCGCACATCAGAGCCTCGCGTTGTGGATCGCGGTGACGAGGATGGCACGCGCCCCGATCGCATACAGCGAATCCATGACCTGGTTGACACCCTTGCGCGGAACCATGACGCGCACGGCGACCCACTCCGGGTCGCGCAGCGGCGAGATCGTCGGCGATTCGATGCCGGGGGCGATCTTGACGGCGTCGTCCACCAGGGTCGCCGGCAGGTCGTAGTCGACCATGACGTATCGGCGCGCGACCATGACACCGCGCAGGCGACGCAGAAGCGTGCCGGTGCCCTCCGCCTCGGTCGGCGAGGTGATGAGCACCGCCTCGGATTGCAGCAGCACCGGTCCGAAGATCTCGAGCCCGGCCTGGCGGAGCGTGGTGCCGGTCGAGACGACGTCGGCGACGGCATCCGCCACCCCCAGCCGAACCGCCGACTCGACGGCGCCGTCGAGCGGCACCAGGTCGACCGCGACGCCGTGCTCGTCGAGGAATGCGTCGACGAGCCCGGGATACGCGGTCGCGACACGCGCGCCCTCGAGGTCCTCGACGGTGTCGAATCGTCCAGGCGGGCCGGCGAATCGGAACGTCGAGTCGCCGAAACCGAGCGCCTCGATCTCGCGGGCCCCCGGCATGCGGGCGTCGAGCAGCAGGTCGCGGCCGGTGATGCCGACATCGAGCGCGCCGGAGCCGACATACGTCGCGATGTCTTTCGGGCGCAGGTAGAAGAACTCGACCTCGTTCTGAGGATCGATGACGTGCAGGTCCTTCGGGTCGCGGCGGCCGATGTATCCCGCCTCGTGGAGCATCTCTGAGGCGGTCTCGGCGAGCGAGCCCTTGTTCGGCACGGCGATTCGCAGCATGGCAGCGGGCTTTCGGGTTCGAGGGTGGACGGGCGACGCGCGCTCAGAGATGTCGGTAGACGTCTTCGAGGCTCAGCCCCTTCGCGAGCATGAGCACCTGCAGGTGGTACAGCAGCTGCGAGATCTCTTCGGCTGCCGCATCCGTCGACTCGTACTCGGCGGCCATCCACACCTCGGCGGCCTCTTCGACGATCTTCTTGCCGATCGCGTGCACGCCCGCGTCCAGCTGCGCGACGGTGCCCGATCCCTCGGGTCGCTCAGCCGCCTTCGCGGCGAGCTCGGCGAACAGCGTGTCGAACGTCTTCACCATGCCAGGGTAGCGTCCGCGTGGGACGCCTCGGCTCCGCGTGACGCGTCGAGCGCGGGTCGGATCAGTGCGCGTGGTGCTGTGCCGCGGCTGCGCGGAGGTCTGCGATGGCGTTCGCGCAGTCGGCGGCGCCGAACACCGCGGAACCCGCGACGAAAGTGTCGGCGCCCGCTTCGGCGGCCTGCACGATCGTCGACTCGCCGATGCCCCCGTCGACCTGCAGCCAGACCGATGAGCCGCGACGGCGGGCCTCGTCGGCGAGCCGACGGAGCTTCGGCATGGTCTCGGGCATGAAGGACTGGCCGCCGAAGCCGGGTTCGACCGTCATCACCAGGATCTGATCGAAGTCGTCGAGCAGATCGAAGAGCCCCTCGACGGGCGTCGCGGGCTTGACGGCCACTCCGGCGCGGGCGCCGATGTCGCGGAGGCGCCGAGCGAGGGCAACCGGCTCCTTCGCCGCCTCGAGATGGAACGTGACCGATGCCGCGCCGAGCTCCGCGTAGCCGGGCGCCCAGCGGTCGGGATTCGTGATCATCAGATGCACGTCCAGCGGCACGGGGCTCGTCGACTGGATGCGCTCGACCATCTGCGGGCCGAACGTCAGGTTCGGCACGAAGTGGTTGTCCATGACATCGACGTGCACGAAATCCGCCGTCGCGATGCGCGCGAGCTCGGACTGCATGTTGACGAAGTCGGCGGCCAGGATGCTGGGGTTGATGCGGATGCCGGTGCGGCGGCCGTTGTCGTCGATCGGGGGCACGCGTCCATTATGGTCGAGCGTCGCGCGCCGCCGGTGCGGGCGCCCTCGTCAGGCGCGCCGCAGGAGCGACACCGACATGGCGTCGGTGTTGTGGCGATGCGGCCACAGCTGGGCCCGGCCGCTGCCGTCCGCCTGCGGCGGGAGGCCGGGGTCGGCATCCGCGAGCGATGTCATGACCTCGCGGGCGGACAGCTCCTCCACCGCGCTCCCCCAGGCCCGTCGCACGTCGGCGACGACGCCGGCCGTCTCGGCGAGATGCGGCGAGCAGGTCACGTACGCGACCACGCCGCCCGGGGCGAGGGCGGATACGGCCGCGTCGAGCAGCTCGCGCTGCAGCTCGGTCAGCGACGGGACGTCGCTCGGCGCCTTGCGCCACCGCGCCTCGGGACGACGGCGGAGCGCGCCGAGCCCGGTG
>NZ_RRYE01000251.1 GCF_004010105.1 Microbacterium sp. CPCC 204701 | reverse complement strand
CGCAAGCCGTACCCGCGTCGTGACGATGACCGCAAGCCCTACGCCAAGCGCGAGGGCGACCGCCCGTACGAGAAGCGCGATGCCGACCGCAAGCCCTACGCGAAGCGGGAGGTCGACCGCCCGTACGAGAAGCGCGATGCCGACCGCAAGCCGTACCCGCGTCGTGACGACGACCGCAAGCCGTACGTGAAGCGCGAGGGCGACCGTTCGTACGCCCGCCGCGACGACGACCGCAAGCCGTACGCCCGTCGCGACGAAGGTCGTGGCATGTCGGCGAGTGGCCCTCGGCCGACCCGGGGCGGTGCGAATCGCCCCGACCGTGAGGTCCGCGAGGACGAGATCCGGCCTGTCCGCGCGCGTCACGATGACCCCATCATCCCCGAGGACGTCACGGCGCGCGATCTTCACCCGAGCGCGCGGAATGAGCTCAAGACACTGAGCAAGGAGAACGCCGACCAGGTCGCTCGGCACTTGGCGATGGCTTCGCAGCTCATCGACGAAGACCCCGAACTGGCGCACCTCCATGCGATCTCGGCATCCCGCCGCGCAGGTCGTATCGCCGTTGTGCGCGAGACGCTCGCGATCACGGCGTATGCCACGGGCGACTACGCGCTTGCCGTTCGTGAGTTGCGCACGTACCGCCGGATCTCGGGCAAGGACGACCAGATCGCCCTGCTCGTCGACAGCGAGCGCGGCGTCGGACGCCCCGACCGCGCTCTCGAGGCCGGACGCGCGGTCGACCGTTCGACGCTCGAGACGCCGGTGCGCGTCGAGCTCGCGATCGCCATGTCGGGAGCTCGTCTCGATCAGGGCGACCCGGAGCGCGCGCTGCTGGAGCTCGACATCCCCGAACTCGATCCTGACCGCGCCTACGAATGGAGCCCTGCACTGTTCGCGGCCCATGCGACGGTGCTCGAGGAACTCGGGCGTGACGACGAGGCCGCGCAGTGGCGTCAACGAGCGATCGTCGCGGCCGATGCCCTGGACGCAGCATCAGGACACGGAGATCTCGAGACGGTGATCGTCGAGGAGGTCGAAGAAGAGCACGACGAGTCCGTGCCGGACGTGTCCGTGCCGGGCGAGGATGCCGAGTCCGACGAGGACGCGGCGCGCGACGTGGACGCGCACGACGCCGGCCCCGAGACTCCGACGGCCGAGAACCAGGCGCCTGGAGCCGCCGCGTCCGCCACGGACACCGATCCCGAGCTTTCGGTCGCCGGCGAGGTCGCCGAACTGCTCGTCGAGGCCGGTGTCGACGAGCCGGACGAGGCCGACCGCTGATGGGTCTGTTCGGACGGCGGTCGACGACCGCCGCGCCGCTGGACGGCGTGGACGTCGTGCTGGCCGACCTGGACGGCGTGGTGTACGCGGGCGCCGGCGCGCTGCCGCACGCCGTGGAGAGCCTGAACGCCGCGCGGGAGGGCCGCGCGCTCGGATACATCACGAACAACGCTTCGCGAACGGATGCCTCGGTCGCGGCGCATCTGACGGAGCTCGGTCTTCCGACCACTCCTCGCGACGTGATCACGAGCCCTCAGGCCGCGATGCGACTGCTGAGCGCGAAGATCCCGGCCGGCTCGACGATCCTCGTGGTGGGAGGCGACGGTCTCGTCGTCGAAGTCGAGAGGGCCGGCTTCGTGGTGACGCGCAGCGCGGCCGAGCGCCCGGCGGCGGTCGTGCAGGGCTTCGCGCCCGAGGTCGGGTGGACGCAGCTCGCCGAGGCTGCCTTCGCGCTGAAGGTTCCGGAGGAGGAGGGCGGGATCCCGTGGATCGCGACCAACACCGACTGGACGATCCCGCAGTCCCGCGGCGTCGCCCCCGGCAACGGCACCCTCGTCTCGGCTGTGCACACCGCCGTGGGTCGCCTCGCCACGGTCGCGGGTAAGCCCGAGGTTCCGATCTTCGAGGAGGCGACGGCGCGATTCGGCGCCGAGCACCCGCTGTTCCTCGGCGATCGGCTCGACACCGACATCCTCGGCGCCAATCGGGCGGGGATCCCCTCGGCCCTGGTGCTCACCGGGATCGACCGGCCCAAGCATGTCCTCGCAGCTCCCGAGAGCTCGCGGCCGACCTACATCCTCGGTGATCTGCGGGAGCTGCGCGAGCCGTACCCCGAGGTGCACGTCGAGGATGGCGTCGCGACCGTCCGGGGAGCCCGCGTCGCCGTCGACGGCCCCGACGTCCGGATCGTGAGCGAGGGGGATCGGCCGATCGATCTGGTGCGCGCGGGTGCAGCCGCGATCTGGTCGACCGGCCGGGCGATCTTCGGCTTCCGCGTGCCCGAGCGACTGTACGCGGATCCGTTCCATCGGCCGTGATCCGCGGCGGTGTCGCGGCGCGCCCGTATCCTGGGGGCATGGATCAGCCCAGCGAACGCGACGACGAGGCCGATGACCTGATGTCGACTCTCGAGGTGATCGAAGCGCAGCCGCTCGCGACGCGTGGTGAGGCGTATGAGTCGCTCCACGTCACCCTCGCCCGCCGTCTCGAGGCGAGCCCCGGCACGCCGTCATGACACCGCGCCTCGACGCCGCGCTGGCTGCTCGAGGTCTCGCCCGCTCGCGTACGCACGCCGCGGCCCTCATCTCCCAGGGCCTGGTCACCGTCGACGGCCGGGCGGTCGTCAAGCCGGCACTGCAGGTGGCAGACGCGAGCGTGCTCGAGGTCGCGGGCGGCGACCACTACGTCAGTCGCGCCGCGCACAAGCTCATCACCGGCCTGGATGCGTTCGGCGTCGATGTGCGCGGGCGGCTCGCCCTCGACATGGGCGCCTCGACGGGCGGCTTCACGCAGGTGCTGCGGGAGCGTGGCGCCGAGCCGGTGATCGCGGTGGACGTCGGTCACGGGCAGCTCGCGGCATCCGTCGCCGACGATCCCGGCGTCGTCTCGGTCGAGGGTTTCAACGTCCGCCACATGACGCGGGACTCCCTCGCCGAGGCGACCGGCGTCGACGCGCCGCCGTCGGTGATCACCGGCGACCTGTCGTTCATCTCGCTCACGCACGTGCTACCCGCCGCGCGTGACGTCGCTGCCGCAGACGCGGATCTCGTGCTGCTCGTCAAGCCGCAGTTCGAAGTCGGCCGCACGGCGGTCAAGGGCGGCCTCGTGACGAATCCGGCGCTGCGTGCGGATGCCGTGGCCGGCGTGCTGTGGGCGGCGTGGGATGCCGGACTCGGGACATGCGGCATCGTCTCCTCCCCGATCGTGGGGACGCACGGGAACTCCGAGTACATCGCGCACCTCGCGCCGGGGCGGGGGAGCAATCCGACAGAATGGTTGGGCACTGTGAACCGACTGGCGGGGAGCCGATGAACAACTCCGATCCACGGGCCGACGCACGGGCCGTGCGCAGCATCCTCGTGGTCGCGCACGCGCATCGGGCCGAGACGGTGGATGCCGCGGAGCGGGTCGTCACGGCCCTGCGCGCCGCGGGAGCGCAGCCCGTGCTCGCTGCGGACGACAGCGAAGACGTCATCGCGGTGCGCCCGTCGTTCGCCGACATCGCGATCCTCGGGCGCAATGTCGCGGTTGCAGACATCGAGCTGGCGATCGTCCTGGGAGGCGACGGCACCATCCTGCGTGCGGCCGAACTCGTGCGCGACGGCACGGCTCCGGTCCTCGGCATCAACATGGGGCACGTGGGCTTCCTCGCCGAGATCGAGCGCGACGACATGGACGACGCCGTCCGCCGCGTGGTCGAGCGCGACTACGACGTCGAGGAGCGGCTCGCGCTGCAGGTGCGCGTGAAGGACACCGCCGACTCGGTCATCTACGAGACGTGGGCCCTCAACGAGGCGACCGTCGAGAAGGCGAGCCGCGAGCGCATGCTCGAGGTCGTCATCGAGATCGACGGGCGCCCGCTGTCGACATTCGGGTGCGATGGCGTGGTGGTGTCGACTCCCACCGGCTCGACGGCGTACAACTTCTCGGCCGGCGGTCCGGTGATCTGGCCGACCGTCGAGGCCATCGCGGTCGTGCCGCTCTCGGCGCACGCGCTGTTCGCGGAGCCCCTCGTCGTCGGACCCGAGCACTCGGTCGCGATCGAGGTGCTCGAGCATACGAACGGCACCGGCATCCTGTGGTGCGACGGCCGCCGCTCGCACGACCTGCCGCCCGGGGCCCGTGTCGTTGTGCGCCGTTCCGATCGGCCCGTGCGCCTCGCGCGTTTTCATCCTGCGCAGTTCACGGACCGTCTCGTGCGCAAGTTCCGATTGCCGGTGGAGGGGTGGCGGGGCCCGGCGGCGATCACCGCTGCCCTTCCGCTGACGCCGACGATGCCGGCTGCCCCCTCGGCCACCCGTGCACCCGCGGCGCGCCCCGCCGGGGAGGTCGCCCCGTGATCGAAGAGATGCGGCTGCGCGACCTGGGGGTGATCGCGGAGGCCACCCTGCCGATCGGTCCGGGGTTCACCGCTATCACAGGCGAGACCGGCGCCGGCAAGACGATGGTGGTGACGGGCCTCGGACTGCTGCTCGGTCAGCGCGCCGACTCGGGCGCCGTGCGTGCGGGAGCCTCGCAGGCGACCGTCGACGGCGTGTGGATCGTGCCGGAGGACGGAGTCGTCGCCGCGCG
>NZ_RRYE01000250.1 GCF_004010105.1 Microbacterium sp. CPCC 204701 | reverse complement strand
CGGCTGAGCGGGCGTTCAGCTCCGGCGCGCCGCGCTCAGCAGCGCCGCCGTGCGCGAGCCGAGACCGAGAGCCCGAGCCGCGTCGAGCTGGTCGGCGGTGTCGACGTCGCGGCGCAGGGTCGAGGCATCCTGCACCGCCAACGGCGTGCACCCCAGCTCGAGGTGCCGTGCGAACGATCCGTCGCCGAACGACGAGGTCCACGGCACGCCGGCGCGCGCGGTGACGAGGGTCGAGCCGGTGCCCTCGGCGTCCGACACAACCCCGCGATCGACGGATGCCGCAGCCCTCAGCGCGTCGGCGAGATCGGCGGGTCGCAGGGCGGGGAGGTCTCCGAGGAGTGCGGCGCGCGGCATCCGTTCGTTCGGATCCATCGCCGCCATCCCGGTGGCGACGGCCGCGTCGAGACCGCGCGTGTCGCCCTCGGGGGCGAACCGCAGCGCCGGGATCGCGGCCGACTCGCGCGCGAGCGCGGGGTCGTTCGTCACCACGACCACCTGCGCAACGAGCTCGCACGCCGTCGCCGCCTCGAGGGTGTCGAGGGCGATCGCGCGCGCGAGGGCGGCTCGGTCGATGCCCGCGACGTCGAGGCGGGACTTGCCGCGCGCCGCGGACTTCACGGGGACCACGACGATCCACCGGGCCGGCGGTGGCTCCACCTCGGCCCCACGCCGCCGGAACAGAGCCCTCACGTGCCGTACTTCGCGCGCAGGCGCGGCAGGATCTCCTCGCCGTACATCCGCAGGAACGCGGCCTGGTCGTGCCCCGGGTCGTGGAACACCAGGTGACGGAAGCCGAGGTCGATGTACCAGCCGATGCGTTCGACGTGTTCGTCGGGGTCGTCCGACACGATGAACCGCGAGGCCGCACGCTCGATCGGAAGCTCCTCGCCGAGGCGCTGCATCTCGATGGGGTCGTCGACGCCCATCTTCTCCTCGGGAGTCAGCGCGAGCGGCGCCCAGAACCGGGTCTTCTCCTTCGCGGCCTCGACCGTTTCTGCGAGCGACACCTTGATCTCCATGAGTGTGTCGAGACCGTCGCGCGTGCGGCCGGCCTTCGACAGCCCCTCGTCGAGCGCGGGCAGGAGCGTGTCGGTGTAGAGCTCGGGCTTCTTGCCGCTCGTCGTGATGAAGCCGTCGGCGATGCGGCCGGCGAGGCGCGTCGCGGCGGGCCCGGCGGCGCCGATGTAGATCGGCACCGGCTGGTCGAGCTTGTCGTAGATCGTGATGTTGCGGGCCGTGTAGTACGTGCCCTCGAAGTTCACGCGGTCCTCCGACCACAGGCGCCGGATGAGCCCGATCGCCTCCTTCAGCCGCTGGAACCGCTCCGGCGGATCCGGCCAGGCGATGCCGAGGTTCGCCTCGTTGAGCGCCTCGCCGGTGCCGACGCCCAGGATCACGCGCCCCGGGTACATGACCCCGAGCGTGGCGAAGTCCTGCGCGACGACGGTCGGGTTGTAGCGGAACGTCGGCGTCAGCACCGACGTGCCGATGAGCACGCGCGAGGTCTTCGCGCCGAGCGCACCGAGCCACGGGACGGATGCCGGAGCGTGACCGCCCTCGTGAAGCCACGGCTGCAGGTGGTCCGAGACGAAGACCGAGTCGAACCCGGCCTCCTCCGCGAGGATCGCGTAGTCCAGCAGCTCGGTCGGGCCGAACTGCTCGGCCGAGGCCTTGTATCCGAAGCGCAGCGGGATGGTCATGCGGGTCTCCCTTCGAGGGCGGGTTCGAGCGCGGGCTCGAGGTCGGGTGCGGGCAGGAACTCCGAGCCGTCAGCGCGGGCGAGTCGCGCGCGGAAGGCGGCGACCGTCCCAGGCCACAGCAGGGTGAGCCGGCCGGAGCGTTCGTCGACGTACCAGTTGCGGCATCCGCCGGTCATCCAGGGGGTGGATGCCGCGGCCGCCGCGATCTCGTCGGTGTAGGCCTGCTCAGCGCCGGGATCGACGCGCAGCACGCCGCCGACCTCCTGTCGGCGCGCGAGGACGCCGGCAGTGTAGGCGGCCTGCTCCTCGATCATGAGCACCGACGACGAGTGGCCGAGCGACGCGTTCGGGCCGTTGAGCACGAACAGGTTCGGGAACCCGGCGACGACGGTCGACGCGAACGACGTCATGCCGGTCGACCAGTGCCGCGCGAGCGTCTCGCCGTGCTCGCCGACGACGAGGTCGGCGTACGGCTGGCGGGTCGAAGCGAATCCCGTGGCGAGCACGAGCGCGTCGACGTCATGGCGTGACCCGTCGGCTGCTACGAGCGTCGAGCCGTGCGCCGACTCGAGGGCGGAGGGCACGAGCGTCACGGCGTCGGAGGCGACGGCGGGGTAGAACTCGTCCGACAGGAGCACGCGCTTGCACCCGAAGGCGTAGTCGGGGGTGAGCGCGGCGCGCAGCGCGGGGACTGTGACCTGCGCGTGCAGGTGCGCGAGCGCCTCGGCCTGGGCACGGGCGGATGCCTCGGCATCCCCCGACCGCGACGCGAAGCGCGCCTCGCCCTCGGCGTACAGCTCGTCGCGCAGGTGCGCGAGTTCGTCGGGCCGCGCGGCGAAGCGAGCCCGGTCTGCCTCGGAATACTCGCTGCCTCCCCGCGGCACGATCCACGCCGGGCTGCGCTGGAACAGCGTCACGTGCGCGGCCGTGCGCGCGAGTTCGGGCACGAGCTGGACCGCACTCGCGCCGGTGCCGACGACGCCGACGCGGAGGCGCGCGAGGTCGGCGGAGTGGTCCCAGCGGGCCGAGTGGAACAGCGGCCCGCGGAACGTCTCGAGCCCCGCGATCTCGGGGATCGACGGCTCGGTCAGCCGCCCGCACGCCAGCACGAGCGCGTCGGCCAGCACCACGCCCACGCCCGTGCCGATGCGCCAGGCCTCGTGCTCGGCATCCCAGTCCGCCCACTGCATTCCGGAGTTCAGGCGGAGCCGGTCGCGCAGGCCTTCGGCGTCGACGACGCGTTCGAGGTACGTGCGGATCTCGTGCCCCTGCGCGTACGTGCCCGACCACGACGGGTTCGGGTGCGCCGCGAACCCGTACAGGTGCGACGGCACGTCGCACGCCACGCCCGGATAGGTGTTGTCGCGCCAGGTTCCGCCGACGGATGCCGCACGCTCGAGCAGTACGAAGTCGTCGCGGCCCGCCCGCCGCAGTGCCATCGCCATGCCGATCCCGGCGAACCCCGCGCCGACGATCGCGACCTCGACGCGGGTCATGCCCTGACCTGGCCGTACGTCGTGGTGCGGAGGCGGAACGGCCGGAAGAGCGGCGCGACGAGGGCGGCGGCATCCGTCACCGGCAGTTCGAGACCGTGCTCGATGCCCGCCTCGGGCTTCACGCGGCCGTCGAGCAGCGTGCCGCCCAGATCGTCGCCACCCGCCTGCAGCAGGACGACGGATGCCTTGCGCCCGACGCGCGTCCACGGGATCTGGATGTGCGGAATGCTGCCCGACATCAGCAGCCGCGACACCGCGACCATGGCGCGGTGCTCGTCGAGCGCACCGCGGCCGGGTACGAGCGGAACGCCGCCCTGAGGGCCGGGGAGGGGGATCGGGACGAACTCGGTGAACCCCCCGGCCGCGGTCTGGAGCTCCCGCAGCCGCCGCAGGTGCGCGATGCGCTCGGCGGCAGTCTCGACGTGGCCGTAGAAGAGGACGCTCGTCGAGCGGAACCCCGCGCGGTGCGCGGCGGTGATGCCCTCGATCCAGCGGTCGATCTCGAGGTCTCCTGGTGCGACGAGCGCGCGCACGCGCTCGCTCAGCACCTTGACGCCGGTGCCCGGGACGGAGTCGACGCCCGCCTCGCGCAGCGCCGCGAGGGCGCCGTTGAGGCCCAGGCCGCCGCGGTCGGCGAGGTCCCATACGTCCTGGGGACGATAGGCGTGCAGATGGATGCCGGGGGCCGCGGACTTCACGGCCCGGGCGATGTCGAGGTAGCCCGAAGGGTCGACGTCGCCGGGGAGGCGGCCCTGCACGCAGACCTCGGTGGCGCCGAGGTCCCACGCGTCGGCGGCGATCGCCCCGACGTCGTCGAGCGTGAACGCCGCGGGGTCGGTGCTCGCGGTGGTGCGGAGTCCGGTGGAGGTCAGGTTGCGGTTGACCACGAGGGTGACGGCCTCGCCCACCGTGTACCGGCGGACGTCGTCGGCGGTCGCGGCGAGAGAGTCGAGATCGTCGCCGGTCGCCTCGAGCAGCGCGACCCACTCGGCGTCGTCGAGCGCGAGCGGATCGGCCGCGGCTGCCTCGGCGAGGGGCTTCACCCCGCCTTCTGGTCGAGAGGTCAGGAGGATTGGCGTGCCGGGGCTGCTCGACGGGTCGCCCTTCGGCGTGTCTCCTGCGTTCTCGACGCGCTGCGGTGAAAGCGCCGGGCCGGATCGGGCCGGACCGGTGCCCGACGACGCCGAACCGGCCATCGGGCCCGCCGCTTTCACGGCGCCGGCTTCGTCGAGGGCGGCGAGCCCGGTCACCGGATCGGCCAGGGCGGCCACGGCGGGGTGCAGCGCCGGGTCGATCCAGGTCTCGGCGTCCAGGACGAACTCGGGCTGGGCGGTCAGGCGCTCGCGCAGCTCAAAGCCGAGCTCGGCGGTGCGCGCGGCGAGCT
>NZ_RRYE01000025.1 GCF_004010105.1 Microbacterium sp. CPCC 204701 | reverse complement strand
GACCGATCTCGAAGGTCGTACGGCGATCGTCGTGGATGACGGCGTCGCGACGGGATCGAGCGCGGTCGCCGCGTGTCGTGCGCTGCGCTCGCGCGGGCCCTCGCGGATCGTCCTGGCCGTGCCGGTCGCGCCGACGCGGTGGAGCCCTCCGGGCGACGCGGTCGACGAGTTCGTCTGCCCGCACCGTGAGCGCGACTTCTGGGCTGTCGGTCAGTACTACGACCACTTCGCGCAGACCGCCGACGAAGAGGTGGTCCGACTGCTCAGCGGGCGCTGAGCGCGTTCGTCTCGCTCGGTCTTCGGTCGCTCAACGACCGGGCCCCCGGTCGTTGAGCGAGCGAAGCGAGTCGAAGCGCCGTGAGCGTCAGCGCGACAGCGCCGCCCGCAGCGTGTCGAGCCCGACGCCGCCGATGTCGAGCGCGCGCTTGTGGAAGCGCTTGATGTCGAAGGCCTCGCCCTCGCGCTCTGCGACCTCGTCGCGCAGCTGCTCCCAGATGCGCTGGCCCACCTTGTACGACGGTGCCTGCCCCGGCCAGCCGAGGTAGCGGTTGACCTCGAACGTCACGAACTCGTCCGACATGTTGACGTTGTGGCGCATGAACTCGAGCGCGAAGGCCGCGTCCCACGTGCCGTTCCCGTCGGGGCGCGGCTTCTCGAGGTGCACGCCGATGTCGAGCACGACGCGCGCGGCGCGCATGCGCTGGCCGTCGAGCATGCCCAGCCGATCGGCGGGGTCGGAGAGGTAGCCCAGCTGCTCCATGAGCCGCTCGGCGTACAGCGCCCAGCCCTCGGCGTGACCGGACGTGCCGCCGAGAAGGCGGCGGTACGAGTTCAGCTGTGCGCGGTTGTACACGGCCTGCGCGATCTGCAGGTGGTGGCCGGGAACGCCCTCGTGGTACACCGTGGTGAGCTCACGCCACGTGTCGAACTCCTCGACGCCCGCCGGGACCGACCACCACATGCGGCCGGGACGCGAGAAGTCGTCAGTGGGACCGGTGTAGTAGATCCCGCCTTCCTGCGTCGGCGCGATCATGCACTCGAGGCGCCGGATCGGCTCGGGGATGTCGAAGTGCGAGCGACCGAGCTCCTCGACCGCGCGGTCGCTGGTCTCCTGCATCCACTTCTGCAGGGCATCGGTGCCGTAGAGCTTGCGGCTCGGATCCTGCTCGAGGAACGCCACCGCGTCCTCGACGGACGCGCCCGCCTTGATCTCGTGCGCGATGGCCTCCTGCTCGGCGACCATGCGGGCGAGCTCCTCGAGGCCCCACTCGTAGGTCTCGTCGAGGTCGACCGTGGCGCCCAGGAAGCGACGAGAGTGCAGTGCGTACAGTTCACGGCCCACGGCGTCCTTCTCGGCCGCGGCAGGAGCGAGCTCGTTCGAGAGGAACTCGGAGAGCTGGTCGTAGGCCACACGCGCGGCGTTGGCGTTGTCAGAGAGGTCGCGCGCGAGGGACGCCGGAAGCTGACCCTCGCCCGGCGCCGCTTCGGCGGCGAACGCCGCGAAGAAGCCGCCATCCTCGGTGTAGCGCGCGATCTGAGTGACGACCTCGACGACCTGGCGACGGGCGGGGACGATCCCCTGCGCGATGCCCTCGCGCAGCGACTCGACATAGCCGTCGATCGCGCCCGGGACGGCCTTGAGGCGCGTCGCGACGACGGACCAGTCGTCGGCGGTGTCGGTCGGCATCAGGTCGAACGCGGACCGGATGTTCTGGGCGTGCGACGCGATCACGTTGAGGTCGCGCAGATGCCACTTCGCATCGTGGAGCTCGATACCGAGCTCGATCTCGCGAGCGAGGTCGTCCTTTGTCACGGTGTCGATCTCGTCGGCGGGCGTGGCGGCGGCGAGGGCGGCGAGGGCATTGCGTCCTTCGGCGATCACGTGCTCCTGGCCGGCCGGACTGTAGTCACCGAACCGGTCGTTGTACTCGGTGCGGCCGATGTAGGTCGCGAGCGTCGGATCGAGCTCGGCGAGCGTGTCCACCCATGCATCGGCGATCTTGTCGATCTGCGTGGGCGTGCGGGTTTCGTCAGTCATGGGTTCGAGCCTAGGGATGAGACGCGGTGCCGACAAACACGCGCCCGGGTGCCGCCACGGGTCAGTGCCCGGCGGCGTTCCAGTCGGCCCCTCGGCCGATCTGCACGTCGAGTGGCACCGACAGCTGCGCCGCATCGCCCATGCGAGCGTGCACGATGCGCTCGGCGTCGTCCCACTCCCCCGGGGCCACTTCGACCACGAGTTCGTCGTGGATCTGCAGCAGCACACGGGAACGCAGCCCTCGAGCGGCGAAGTCGTCGTGGATGTGGAACAGCGCGATCTTCATGATGTCGGCCGCACTGCCCTGGATCGGCGCGTTGAGGGCGGCGCGCTCTGCGTTCTCGCGCAGCACCCGGTTCGGGCTCGCGAGGTCGGGGAAGGGGCGTCGGCGTCCGAAGATCGTCTCGGTGTACCCGTCGATCCTCGCCTGCTCGACGGATGAGCGCAGATAGTCCCGCACAGCGCCGAACCGGGCGAAGTACTCCATCATGAGCTGCTTCGCCTCAGCCTGCTCGATGCGCAGCTGCTTCGAGAGGCCGAAGGCTGAGAGGCCGTACACGAGTCCGTACGACATCGCCTTGACCTTCGTGCGCATGGCGGGCGTCACATCGGCGGGGTCGACGGCGAACACGCGTGCGCCTACGAAGCGGTGGAGGTCCTCCCCGGAGTTGAAGGCCTCGATGAGACCCGGATCCTCCGACAGGTGCGCCATGATCCGCATCTCGATCTGCGAGTAGTCGGCCGTCAGCAGCGTCTCGTACCCGTCGCCGACGACGAACGCGGAACGGATGCGGCGGCTCTCCTCCGTCCGGATCGGGATGTTCTGCAGGTTGGGGTCGGTGCTCGAGAGACGCCCAGTCTGGCTGCCCGTCTGCACGTAGGTGGTGCGGATGCGCCCGTCCTCGCCGATGGCGGTATCGAGCGACTCGATGATCTGACGCAGCTTGGTGGCCTCCCGGTGCTGCAGCAGCAGATCCAGGAACGGATGCGGGTTGGTCTCCTGCAGATCCGCGAGGACGGCGGCATCCGTCGAGTACCCGGTTTTCGTCTTGCGCGTCTTGGGCAGTTGCAGCTCGTCGAACAGCACCTCCTGCAGCTGCTTCGGGGACCCGAGGTTCACCTCCCGCCCGATCGCGGCGTATGCGGCCTCGGCGAGTGCGTCGGCGCGTGCGCCGAGCTCGCCCGAGAATCCGGCCAGAGTGTCGTGCGACACTGCGACCCCCGCGAGCTCCATGTCGGCGAGGGTGACGAGCGTGGGCAGCTCGATGTCGGTCAGGACCGCCTGCACGCTTGCGGGCAGCTCTGCGCGCACGGACTCGGCGACCCGCATCGTGAACCACGACAGCTGCCCCGGCGTCGCGCCCTCGGTCTCGGGCACGAGCTGTGTGGGGTCGGACTCCGGCAGCTTCTCGTCGAGGTACCGGTCCACGAGGTGCGCGAGGGTCTTGTCGGGGAAGCTCGGCCGCAGCAGCCACCCGGCGACGATGACGTCGAACGCGAGTCCGCGCACGGTGAGCCCCACACGCCGCAGCGCCTTGACCTGCGGCTTGGCGTCGCTGAACACCTTAGGAGCGCTGGACGCGAGCCAGCCACTCAGCGCCGCGGCGACCTCGGGAGTCCAGGACGCCTCGGCTGCGGCATCCGTCGTCGCGAAGCCGATGCGCTGCGGCAGCCCGCCCGCGACCTCGACCGTGACGCCGACGTCGCCCTGCCTCGCATCGAGCCACTCGCGCAGGGCGCCGGGCTCGAGCTCGGCGGATGCGGGCATCGGCACCGCCGCGGCCGACGTGACCGCCGCCATCTGCTGCTCGATGCCGGCGAGCTCGGCGACGCGCGGGATGAGCGTCTTGAACTCGAGGCGGGAGAAGATGTCGCGCACGGCCTGCGCGTCCATCGGCTGCACTTCGAGGTCGTGCGGCGTCAACGGCAGGTCGATGTCGGTCAGCAGCCTGTTGAGCACGCGGTTGCGCCGCACGTCGTCGACGTGCTCGCGGAGGTTGTTGCCCACGACGCCCTTGATCGTGTCGGCGCCGTCGAGGAGCGCGTCGAGCGACCCGAAGTGCGTGAGCCACTTGACCGCGGTCTTCTCCCCCACTTTCGGCACGCCCGGCAGGTTGTCGCTCGTCTCGCCGACGAGCGCCGCGATGTCGGGATACTGCTCGGGCGGCACGCCGTAGCGATCGATCACTGCCTGGCGGTCGTAGCGCTTGAGCTGCGAGACACCCTGCACGTTCGGATAGAGCAGGGTGACGTCATCGTTCACGAGTTGAATGGTGTCGCGGTCGCCCGAGCACACGAGCACGTTGAAGCCCTCGGCAACGCCCTGCGTCGCAAGGGTCGCGAGGATGTCGTCGGCTTCGATGTCTTCCTGCTGGAGCACCTGGATGCTCATCGCAGCGAGGCAGTCCTGCAGCAGCGGGATCTGCCCCTTGAACTCGGACGGCGTCTCGGAGCGATTCGCCTTGTACTCGGCGTACTCGCGCGTGCGGAAGGACTGGCGCGACGTGTCGAACGCGACTGCCATATGGGTCGGTCGCTCGGCCTTGATCAGGTTGATCAGCATCGCGAGGAATCCGTAGATGCCGTTCGTGTGCTGCCCGTCCTTGGTCGAGAAGTTGTCGACCGGGAGCGCGTAGAACGCCCGGTATGCCAGCGAATGGCCGTCCACGACGAGAAGGGTAGGCTTTGCGGAGTCCGTCACCCTGCAAGCCTAGCCAGGGCGGACGACAGTGATTCCCGCCGCGTTCCCGCCCCGAGCGAAGGTGAGCCATGCCCGAACCCTCCGTCGCACAGCAGGACGAGCTCCCGTGGGCCCGGGCCCGCGGCATCGGAGCACTGGCCGAGAAGATGGGCTTCGAATGGCTCGAGTTCACGCCCGCTCGAGCCGTTGCGCGCATGCCCGTCGAGGGCAACACGCAGCCCGTCGGCCTGTTTCACGGCGGCGCCTACGTCGTGCTGGGCGAATCGCTCGGGTCGATGCACGCGAACTTCCACGCCGGTCACGGGCGCCTCGCCGTCGGCGTCGACATCAACGCCACCCACACCCGCTCGGCGACGTCCGGACACGTGACCGGAGTGTGCATTCCCCTGCACCTCGGCCGCACCCTCATGGTGCACGAGATCGTCGTCTCGGACGATCATGGCCGGCGCTGCTCGACCGTGCGCATCACGAACCACATAATGCCCGTGAGCTGATCGAGAACGACGAAGCGGATGCCGCGACGCGCGGCATCCGCTCCTGACGAAGTCGTGAGGACTCAGCCCTTCTTGGGTGCGAGCTGCTCGATGATGGCCTTCGCGACATCCTGCATCGTCAGGCGGCGGTCCATCGAGGCCTTCTGGATCCAGCGGAACGCCTCGGGTTCGGACAGGCCCATCTTCTCGTTGAGGAGGCCCTTCGCGCGGTCGACGAGCTTGCGCGTCTCGAAGCGCTCGACCATGTCGGCGACCTCGGCCTCGAGCGTGATGATCTGCTCGTAGCGCGCCAGCGCGATCTCGATCGCCGGCAGCAGATCGTTCGGGGTGAACGGCTTCACGACGTACGCGAGGGCGCCGGCCTCGCTCGCGCGCTCCACGAGCTCCTTCTGACTGAATGCAGTGAGCAGTACCACCGGCGCGATGTGGTTCTTGCTGAGCTTCTCAGCGGCCGAGATGCCGTCGAGCTGCGGCATCTTGACGTCCATGATGACGAGGTCGGGGCGCAGCTCCGTCGCCAGCTGGACGGCCGTCTCGCCGTCTCCGGCCTCGCCCACGACGTCGAATCCGTTGTCGCGCAGGATCTCGACGATGTCGAGCCGGATGAGCGACTCGTCTTCGGCGACCACGACGCGACGGGGGGTGGGTGCCGTCGATGCGGCGTTCTGCTCCTGCTCAGTCACCATTGAATCCTACGGTATGGTCGTTCGCGGACGCGCGCGAGCGCAGGCCGGTGTGGCGGAATGGCAGACGCGACCGACTCAAACTCGGTTGCCCGAAAGGGCGTGTGGGTTCGACTCCCACCACCGGTACCATAGTCGTCGGTCTTCTGGCACTCCCCTACCGAGAGTGCTAAAGGCGACGTATACTGCTGCCACGACATTCCGGTGGGAGCGTCGGCTCCCACCGCGGACTGTGTGGAGGCGAAACGTGTCTACTCAATCGACGGCCCGGTTCGAACTGCGCAAGATCAGCTCGTCCGACTGGGTCATTCTCGACCTGTCGCTGCCAGCCGATCATCCGGACCGCACGGTGGCGTGCGTGTACGAGATCGACGACCTCGAGAGCGACGTCGTGTGGCTGCGCGACCTCGGCCTGCCGGAGCACTACATGTCGCCGGTGGAGGTGCTCGACGACGTGATCCGGGTGAGCGTGCCCTCGTCGCCGTCACCACGGCGGCCCGTCCCGATACCGCACTTCCCGCCGATGCGGCGGGCGGATCCGATTCCGGCGTGACGACAAAGGGACGGCGGGGGTGCCTCGAACAGAGGCATCCGGCCGTCTCTTTCGACGTCAGGCGCCGAAGTACTGGTTGCCGAGTGCCTTGCTCTTGAGGGCCTCGTACTCGCCCTGGGTGATCGTGCCGTCGTCGAGCAGGGCCTTGGCCTGCGCGATGTCGTCAGCGGCGCTGGACGATGCGGCCGGACGGTAATCGTCGGACTCGGGCACCACACCGCGGCGCGTTGCCATGGCGCGCTCGGCCATGCCCTTGCCGCGGGCGATGATGTAGACCAGCGCCGTGAGGAACGGCACGAAGACCAACGCGATGATCCACAGCGCCTTGAGCCAGCCGTTGAGCTGGTGGTCGCGGAATATGTCGGTGATGATCATGATCACCACGTACAGGTACGCGATGAAGTAGAAGCTCCACAGCAGGAACCAGAAGAACTCTCCGAAGAACGACATCGTTGTCACCTTTCATACGAGGGACGGCGGCTGGCACCACCTTAGTGGGGCCAGCCGCCGTCTGACATGTCCGATGCGGCTCAGTCGCGCGTCTTGTAGATCGGGGCCTTGCCGTGCACGGCGTCGCCGACCTTGTGGATCCGGATGTCGTTCGTCGAGCCGATGATGCCCGGAGGCGAGCCCGAGATCACGACGACCTTGTCGCCCACCGCGGCGAGGTCGTTCGAGAGCAGGTAGTCGTCGACCTGGATGAACATGAGGTCGGTGTGCGCCACGTGCTCGACGAGCGTCGATTGCACACCCCACGTCACCGTCATGCGACGGCGGATGGCCGGATCGGGAGTGAAGCCGATCATCGGGATGCGGGGGCGCAGGCGCGACATGCGGCGAGCCGTGTCGCCGGACTCGGTGAAGATGCAGACGTACTTCGCCTCGACGAACTCGGCGACCTCCATGGCGGCGAGGGTGATCGCGCCACCCTGCGTGCGCGGCGTGGTGGTGAGCGGGAGGATCCGCTCGAGGCCGTGCTCCTCGGTCGAGCCGATGATGCGGGCCATCGTCTCGACGACCGTCACCGGGTACTTGCCGACGCTCGTCTCGCCCGAGAGCATGACCGCGTCCGCGCCGTCGAGCACGGCGTTGGCGACGTCGCTCGTCTCGGCGCGCGTGGGCACCGGGTTCTCGATCATCGACTCGAGCATCTGCGTCGCGACGATGACGGGCTTCGCCATGCGACGGCACAGCTCGACGGCGCGCTTCTGCACGATCGGCACCGCCTCGAGGGGAAGCTCGACGCCGAGGTCGCCGCGGGCGACCATGATGCCGTCGAAAGCGTCGATGATCTCTTCGAGATTGTCGACCGCCTGCGGCTTCTCGATCTTCGCGATGACCGGGACGTGGACGCCCTCCTCCGCCATGATGACGTGCACGCGCTGCACGTCCTTGGCGTCGCGCACGAACGACAGTGCGATGAGGTCGGCGCCCGCGCGCAGCCCCCAGCGCAGGTCGGCCTCGTCCTTGTCGGACAGAGCGGGGACGTTCACCGCGACGCCGGGCAGGTTGATGCCCTTGTTGTTCGACACCGGCCCGCCGACGATGACCTCGGTCGTGACGACCGTGCCATCGGTCTCGAGCACCTCGACGCGCACCTTGCCGTCGTCGATGAGGAGGAAGTCGCCCGGCTTGACGTCGTTCGGCAGCCCCTTGAAGGTCGTGCCGACGATCTCTTTCGTGCCGAGGATGTCTTCGGTGGTGATCTTGAAGATGTCGCCGACGGCGAGCTCGTGCGGGCCGTTCTCGAACTTGCCGAGGCGGATCTTCGGACCCTGCAGGTCGACGAGGACGGCGACGGCGCGTCCGGCGTCGTCGGCGGCCTTGCGGACGTTGGCGAAGTTGTTGTCGTGGACCGAGTAGTCCCCGTGACTCAGGTTGAAGCGGGCGACGTCCACACCGGCGTCGATGATCGCACGGACCATCTCATACGTCGATGTGGCCGGACCCAGGGTGGCGACGATCTTGGCGCGTCTCATCCGTGGTTTTCTCCGGGTGGGTGGGAAGGTGGCGAATGCCTCGGCCAGCCTACGCGGGCTGCAGGCCGATGGCGACATCGGTGGGGCGGACCGGGTCGGGCAGCTGCGTCTCGCCCATGAGGAAGCGATCGACGCCCGCGGCCGCAGCGCGACCCTCAGCGATCGCCCAGACGATGAGCGACTGCCCGCGACCGGCGTCGCCGGCCACGAAGACGCCCGGCGCAGTGGTCTGGTAGTCGTCCTCGCGGCGTACGTTGCCTCGCTCGGTGAACTGCGCACCGAGCTGCTCCTCGATGAACGCCTGCTCGGGGCCCGTGAAGCCCATCGCGATCAGCACGAGGTCCGCGGGGATCTCGCGCTCGGTGCCGCTCTTGGGCACCCGGCGGCCGTCGACGAACTCGGTCTCGGCGACGCGGATGGCGCGCACCTCGCCGGCGCCGTTAGCGAGGAACTCCACCGTCGAGGCGAGATACGACCGCTCGCCGCCTTCCTCGTGCGCCGACTGCACCTCGAAGATCGTCGGCGACATCGGCCACGGCTGGTGCTCGGGCCGCTCACCCGGAGGACGCCGGCCGATCGCGAGGTTGGTGACGCTGAGGGCGCCGTGGCGGTGCGCGGTGCCGATGCAGTCGGCGCCGGTGTCGCCGCCGCCGATCACGACGACGTGCTTGCCCTCGGCGGTGATCTGGTTCGGCACGGCGTCGCCGGCGACCGCCTTGTTCGACTCGATCAGGTACTCCATCGCGAAGTGGACGCCCGCGAGGTCGCGCCCGGGGAT
Organism: Microbacterium sp. CPCC 204701; assembly: GCF_004010105.1. Taxonomy (GTDB): domain Bacteria; phylum Actinomycetota; class Actinomycetes; order Actinomycetales; family Microbacteriaceae; genus Microbacterium. The sequence continues at coordinate 9,229 of NZ_RRYE01000025.1, read as the reverse complement.
GGCCAGATCCCGTGGCACGGTGGAGCCCGTCGCGATGACGACCGCGTCGTAGCGCGCCCGAAGGTCGCTCCACGAGATGTCCTTGCCGATCTCGACGCCGGCGCGGAACCGCGTGCCCTCGTCCTGCATCTGGCGAAGACGCGACTCGAGATGGCGCTTCTCCATCTTGAAATCGGGGATGCCGTAGCGCAGCAGTCCGCCGATGCGGTCGTCGCGCTCGAACACGGCGACGGTGTGCCCGGCGCGTGTGAGCTGCTGCGCGGCGGCGAGACCCGCCGGGCCCGAGCCCACGACGGCGACGGTCTTGCCCGTCAGGCGTCCCGGCGGCTCGGGCTCGACCCAGCCGTGCGCGAACGCCTCGTCGATGATCGAGACCTCGACCTGCTTGATCGTGACCGCCGGCTGATTGATGCCTAGCACGCACGCGCTCTCGCACGGAGCCGGGCACAGCCGGCCGGTGAACTCCGGGAAGTTGTTGGTCGCGTGCAGACGCTCGATGGCCGCGCGTCCTTCGCCGCGCCACGTCAGGTCGTTCCACTCGGGGATGAGGTTGCCCAGTGGGCAGCCCTGGTGGCAGAACGGGACGCCGCAGTCCATGCAGCGCCCGGCCTGGCGGCGCAGCACGGCCGAGTCGCCGGGCTCATAGACCTCTTTCCAGTCCATGATGCGCACCGGCACGGGCCGCCGCGGCGGCAGCTCACGCTCGGTGACCTTCAGAAAGCCCTTGGGGTCAGCCACCCGTCACCTCCAGGATGCGGTTCCACACGACCGTGCCGTCGGGATCGAGCCCCTCTGCCACCGCCGCTTGGCGAGTCTGCAGCACCGCCGCGTAGTCGCGCGGCAGCACCCGGACGAAGTTCTCGGACTCCGCCTCGAAGTCGTCGAGGAGCGCTTGCGCGAGCGCGGAGCCGGTCTCGGCGACGTGCTGCTCGAGCAGGTCCTTCAGGATCTCGGCATCGCCCGAGCCGAGCTCGTCGAGCTCGAGCTCGCCCGAGGCCAGCGCCTCCCTGTTGACGAGCGTGGGATCGAGCCTGTACACGTAGGCGGTGCCACCCGACATCCCCGCGCCGAGGTTGCGGCCGGTCGGGCCGAGGATCACCGCGAGGCCGCCGGTCATGTATTCGAGGGCGTGGTCGCCGACACCCTCGACGACGGCGGTGGCGCCGGAGTTGCGCACGAAGAACCGCTCCCCCACGATGCCGCGGAGGAACATCGTGCCCTGCGTCGCGCCGTAGCCGATCACGTTGCCGGCGATGACGTTCTGCGCGGCGTCGAAGGCGGCCTTCCGCGGCGGGCGGATCACGATCTGCCCGCCCGAGAGGCCCTTGCCGACGTAGTCGTTCGAGTCGCCCTCGAGCCGCAGCGTGATGCCAGCGGGCATGAACGCGCCGAACGACTGCCCCGCGGAGCCGGTGAGGTTGACCTCGATGCTTCCCGACGGCAGCCCGTTCTCACCGCGCGCCTTCGTCACGTGGTGCCCGAGGAGCGTGCCGACCGCGCGCTCGGTGTTGCGGATGGGCAGGTCGATCCTGAGGTGACCGCCGTGTGCGATCACGTCTTCGGCGCGTTCGAGGAGGGCGACGTCGAAGTGCTCCTCGAGCTCGTGCAGCTGCGCCGTCGTGTTGCGGCGCGGCTCGTCGTCGGAGAAGACCGGGCCCTCAAGCACCGGAGCGAGATCGAGCCCGCTCGCCTTCCAGTGCCGGACGGCACCGTCGACATCGAGCAGGTCGCTGCGGCCGATCGCCTCGTCGAGGGTGCGGAATCCGAGCTCGGCGAGGTACTCGCGCACCTCCTCGGCGATGAACTCCATGAAGTTGACGACGAACTCGGGCTTGCCCGTGAAGCGCTCGCGCAGCACCGGGTTCTGCGTGGCGACGCCGACCGGGCACGTGTCGAGGTGGCAGACCCGCATCATGACGCAGCCCGACACCACGAGCGGCGCGGTCGCGAAGCCGAATTCCTCGGCGCCCAGGAGCGCGCCGATGATGACGTCGCGGCCGGTCTTGAGCTGTCCGTCGACCTGCACGACGACGCGGTCTCGCATGCCGTTCAGCATGAGCGTCTGCTGCGTTTCGGCCAGGCCCAGCTCCCACGGCGTTCCGGCGTGCTTGAGCGAGTTCAGCGGGCTCGCACCGGTGCCGCCGTCGTGTCCGGAGACGAGGATGACGTCGGCCAGAGCCTTCGCCGTCCCCGCGGCGACCGCGCCGATGCCCGACTGGCTCACCAGCTTGACGTGCACGCGGGCTCCGGGATTGGCGCGCTTGAGGTCGAAGATGAGCTGCTTGAGGTCTTCGATCGAGTAGATGTCGTGGTGGGGCGGCGGCGAGATAAGGCCGACGCCCGCCGTCGCGTGGCGCGTGCGCGCCACCCACGGGTACACCTTGGTGGGCGGCAGCTGGCCACCCTCCCCGGGCTTGGCCCCCTGCGCGAGCTTGATCTGGATGTCGTCGGCCTCGGTGAGGTAAAGGCTCGTCACTCCGAACCGACCCGACGCGACCTGCTTGATCGAGCTGCGACGCTCCGGGTCGAGCAGGCGGTCGACGTCCTCGCCGCCCTCGCCCGTGTTCGACTTGCCGCCGAGGCGGTTCATCGCGATCGCGAGTGTCTCGTGGGCCTCCTTGGAGATCGAGCCATAGCTCATCGCCCCGGTCGAGAACCGCTTGACGATCGACGACACCGGCTCGACCTCGTCGATCGGCACCGGAGTGCGACTCTCGGTCTTGAGCGCGAACATTCCGCGGAGGGTCTTGAGCTGCTGCGCCTGGTCGTCGACGAGCTTGGTGTACTCGCGGAAGATGTCGTACCTGCGCGTGCGCGTCGAGTGCTGCAGGCGGAACACCGTGTCGGGGTTGAACAGGTGCGGCGACCCGTCGCGCCGCCACTGGTACTCGCCGCCCGTCCACAGCCGCTCGTGGGCGCGGACCGCGGCATCCTCCGGGTACGCGTACGCGTGGCGCGCAGCGTTCTCGGCGGCGATGACGTCGAGTCCGACGCCGCCGAGCTTCGACTCCGTGCCGGTGAAGTACGTGTCTACGAGGTCCTGCGAAAGACCGACCGCTTCGAACACCTGGGCGCCGGCGTACGACGACACGGTCGAGATGCCCATCTTCGACATGATCTTCAGCACGCCTTTGCCGAGCGCGTAGATGAGGTTCTTGACAGCCTTCTCGGGGGTGATGCCGGTGATGAAGCCGGCGCGCACGAGATATTCGACGGTCTCCATCGCCAGGTACGGGTTGACGGCGGATGCCCCGTACCCGATGAGCGTCGCCACGTGGTGCACTTCGCGCACGTCGCCGGCCTCCACGACCAGACCGCACTTCATGCGCGTCTGCTTGCGGATCAGGTGGTGGTGGACGGCCGCGAGCATCAGGAGCGACGGGATGGGCGCGAGGTCCTTGTTGGAGTCGCGGTCCGACAGCACGATGAACTCCGCGCCGTCCTCGATCGCCTGGTCGACCTCCTGGCACATCTGCTCGAGGCGCTTCTTCATGCCCTTGTGGCCCGCCTCGACGCGGTACAGGCCGCGGATCGTGACCGATGTGCGGCCGGGTAGAGCCGTGTCGATGTGCTGGATCTTGGCCAGCTCGTCGTTGTCGATCACCGGGAAGTCGAGCGTCACGACGCGCGTGTGCTCCGCTCCCCACTCGAGCAGGTTGCGCTCGGGACCCAGGCCCAGCCCCAGCGACGTGACGACCTCTTCGCGGATCGAGTCCAGCGGCGGATTGGTGACCTGTGCGAACTGCTGTGTGAAGTAGTCGAACAGCAGGCGCGGACGCTCGCTGAGCACCGCGACCGGCGTGTCGGACCCCATCGCGCCGAGGGGCTCGGCGCCGGTCTGGCCCATCGGGGTCAAGAGGATGCGCACTTCTTCCTCGGTGTAGCCGAAGGTGCGCTGGCGACGCGTGATGGAGGCGATCGGGTGCACAATGTGCTCTCGCTCGGGCAGCTCAGCCAGCCGCACGCGGCCGGCGTCGAGCCACTCCTGCCACGGCTCGAGGTCGGCCAGCTGGGTTTTGATCTCGTCGTCCTCGATGATCCGCCGCTGCGCGGTGTCGACGAGGAACATGCGGCCGGGACGCAACCGCCCGCGGCGCTTGATGCGCTCGGGCTCGAAGTCCAGCACGCCGGTCTCGCTGCCGATGACGATGAGACCGTCGGTCGTCTCGGTCCAGCGGCCCGGGCGCAGACCGTTGCGGTCGAGGGTGGCGCCCACCAATGTGCCGTCGGTGAAGATCAAGGCGGCCGGGCCGTCCCACGGCTCCATCTGCATCGAGTGGAACTCGTAGAACGCCCGCAGCTTCGGGTCGATGTCGGCCTGCTTCTCGTAGGCCTCCGGCACCATCATCATGATCGCGTGCGGAAGGCTGCGACCGGTGAGCGTGAGCAGCTCGAGCACCTCGTCGAACGACGCCGAGTCGCTCGCGCCAGGCGTGCAGATGGGCAGCAGCGGCTCGATGTCGCCGAGGAGGTCCGACTCGAGCTGCGACTGCCGCGCGCGCATCCAGTTGCGGTTGCCGTTGACGGTGTTGATCTCGCCGTTGTGCGCGAGCATGCGCAGCGGCTGGGCCAGCGGCCACGACGGGAACGTGTTGGTCGAGTAGCGCGAGTGCACCACCGCGAGCTCCGATGCGAAGCGCTCGTCCTGCAGGTCGGGATAGAAGGGCTCGAGCTGGAGCGTCGTCACCATGCCCTTGTAGCCGAGTGTGCGCGCCGACAGCGACACGAAGTACGCGTCGAGCTCGGTGCGCGCGCGCTTGCGCAGCCGGAACGTGCGGCGGTCGAGGGCGATGCCCGCGAGAGCAGACTCGTCGCCCACCGCAGGACGCGACACGAACAGCTGCTCGAACGCCGGACGAGCCTCGAAGGCGAGCTTGCCGAGGTGGTCGCCGGCGGTGGGCACCTCTCGCCAGCCGAGCACGGTGAGGTTCTCGGATGCCGCGATCCGCTCGATGCCCGCCTTCTGCGCAGCACGCGCCTCGTCGTCGCGGGGCAGGAACACCATTCCGGCGGCGTACTCCCCCACCGGAGGCAGCTCGAAGGCGACGACGGCGCGCAGGAACGCGTCGGGCATTTGCGTCAGAATGCCGGCCCCGTCGCCGGTGCCCGCGTCGGAGCCGATGGCGCCGCGGTGCTCGAGATTGCGCAGCGCCGTGAGCGCGAGGTCGATGATGTCGTGACCTGCCTCGCCGCGCAGGGTCGCGACCATCGCCAGGCCGCACGCGTCCTTCTCGAACGCGGGGTTGTACATGCCCTGCTTGGCAGGGAATCCTGCAAGACCCGACGCTGCGGGGCTGCCGGCCTGCATAGAGGCGCCGTGACGGGGGCTCGAAGCCATACCTACCGTCCTCACATTGATGCTCAGGTTGGGACGACGTCGGCCCTGATGCCGCTCTCCGGGGGGAAGAGCGCTAGTTCGTGGCGGGAGTGCTTGTGGCGCTGGCCCCGGCGACCTCGGACGTCGGGGGTTCGCTGACGTCGACGAAGTCGTCGGTGTTCTGCGATTGTACAGCCCCTTCCGCGGTCCACTCGCGACCAGGGACGTACGGCGACGGCTCGAAGCCGGGGTGGCGGCGCCGCTGCACGAAGAAGATCACGAGGCCGATCGCGACGCCCAGGATCGCGGCCCACACGTTGGTGCGGATGCCGAGGATGATCTCGCTCGGGTCGATGCGGATGGACTCCCACACGATGCGGCCCGCGCTGTACCAGACCAGGTACAGCCCGAACAGGCGGCCCCACTGGAGGCGGAACTGTCGGCCCGCCCATACGAGCACGACCACGCCCAGGACGTTCCAGATCATCTCGTACAGGAACGTCGGGTGGAAGAGGGTGCCCTCCGGGAGGCCGATCGGCCATGCCGGATTCGGGTAATCGATCTCGAGTCCCCACGGCACGTCGGTCGGCAGGCCGTAGAGCTCTTGATTGAACCAGTTGCCGAAGCGGCCGATCGCCTGCGCGAGCAGGAGCCCCGGTGCCAGCGCGTCGGCGAAGGTCCAGAAGCGGATGCCGGTCCACCGGCAGCCGAGCCACGCACCGACCGCGCCGCCGATGAGGGCGCCGTAGATCGCGATGCCGCCCTCCCAGATGTACAGCGCCGAGAGCGGGTTCGCGCCCTCGCCGAAGTAGAAGTCCCAGTGGGTGAGCACGTGATAGATCCGCGCGCAGACGATCGCGAGGGGCACCGCGAGCAGCGCGATGTCGATCACGACCCACGGCTCGGCGCCGCGCTTGGTGAGGCGACGGTTCGTCCAGAGCACGGCGACGATGATGCCCGTGATGATGCACAGCGCGTAGAAGTGTATGCGCAGGGGGCCGATGTCGAAGTAGCTGATCGACGGGCTCGGAATGCTGGCGACGACGCTCGCGGCGGCGGTGATCATGGGAGAACCGTGTCCTTGGCTGTTGGGAGGCCGGTGGGGCCGACCTGTGAAGTCTAGTTCGCGACCCGCGCGGTACCCGCTGCGAGGGCCTTGGCCGTGTCGGCGAGACCTTCGAGCCCGCCGTCGCGGAGCGCCCGTACGAGCGCCGTGCCGACGATCGCGCCGTCGGCGTAGTCGAGTACTCCGCCGACCTGCTCGGCGGTCGAGATGCCGATCCCGACGCACGCGTGCTCGGCGCCCCGCGCCCGCAGACGCGCGACGAGGCCGCGGGCCGCGGCATCCAGCTGCGCCCGCTCCCCCGTTATGCCCATGGTCGAGACGGTGTACACGAAGCCGGTAGAGCTCTGCACGATCAGGTCCAGGCGCTCGTCGGTCGAGGTCGGCGCCGCCAGGAACACCCTGTCGAGACCGGTTCGCTCGCTGGCGGCGATCCATTCGGACGCCGCCTCCGGGGTGATGTCGGGCGTGATGAGGCCCGCGCCACCCGCCGCGAGCAGGTCGTCGGCGTACCGGTCGACGCCGTACTGCAGCACAGGGTTCCAGTAGGTCATGACGAGCACGGGGACCTCGACGCGTCGCGCGATCTCGCGGACCGCCGTGAACGTGTCGCGCATGCGGAACCCGCCGGCGAGGGCGGCCTGCGTGGCCTCCTGGATGACGGTGCCGTCCATCACCGGGTCGGAGTACGGCGGACCCAGCTCGAGGATGTCGGCGCCGCTCTCGGCGAGGGCGACGGCGGCCTCGATGCTGGTCTGCAGATCGGGGAACCCGAGCGGCAGGTAGCCGACGAACGCGCCGCGGCCCTCGGCGTGCGCCGCGTCGATGGCGGCGGCGACGCGCGAGGTCATAGCTTCGTTCCCTCTCCCTTGGCGGCCTCGTCGGTCGCGGGCGATTCGACGACCGCGCCGTCGTCGTACAACCCGAAGTAGCGGGCGGCGGTGTCCATGTCTTTGTCTCCACGGCCTGAGAGGCAGACGGCGAGGACTGCGTCGGGTCCGAGGTCGCGGCCGATGCGCACAGCGCCGGCGAGGGCGTGCGCCGACTCGATCGCCGGGATGATCCCCTCCGTCTCGGAGAGCAGCCGGAGAGCCTGCATCGCCTCGTCGTCGGTGGCCGGGATGTACTCGGCGCGGCCGATCTCGGCCAGCCACGCGTGCTCGGGGCCGACGCCCGGGTAGTCCAGGCCGGCCGAGATCGAGTGCGACTCGATGGTCTGGCCGTCCTCGTCCTGCAGCACGAAGGTCTTCGCGCCGTGGAGGACGCCGGGCCGGCCGCGCTCGATCGACGCGGCGTGGCGCGACGTGTCGACGCCGTCGCCGGCGGCCTCGACGCCGTAGAGGGCGACGCCGTCATCGTCGAGGAACGCGTCGAACATGCCGATCGCGTTCGAGCCGCCCCCGACGCACGCGATGACCGCATCCGGCAGCCGGCCCGCGTCCTCGAGCAGCTGGGCCCGCGCCTCCTCGGAGATGACCTTCTGGAAGTCGCGCACCATGGCCGGGAACGGATGCGGGCCCGCCGCGGTGCCGAAGATGTAGTTGGTCGTCTCGACGCTGGCCACCCAGTCGCGGTACGCGTCGTTGATGGCGTCCTTGAGCGTGCGCGAACCCGTCTTGACAGGCACGACCTCGGCGCCCAGCAGCCGCATCCGCGCCACGTTGAGCGCCTGGCGCTCGGTGTCGACCTCGCCCATGTAGACCGTGCAGTCGAAGCCGAACAGCGCGGCGGCGGTCGCCGTCGCCACGCCGTGCTGGCCGGCACCGGTCTCGGCGATCACGCGCGTCTTGCCGAGGCGCTTGGTCAGCAGCGCCTGGCCGAGCACGTTGTTGATCTTGTGCGAGCCGGTGTGGTTGAGGTCTTCGCGCTTGAGGAAGATCCGTGCGCCGCCGGCGTGCTCGGCGAACCGCGGTACCTCGGTGATCGGCGACGGACGCCCCGCGTACGAGTGGAGCAGCCGGACGAATTCCGCCTGGAACGCCGGGTCGGACTTCGCCGCCTCGTACTCGGCGGTCAGCTCGTCGATCGCCGCGATGAGCGACTCGGGCATATACCGGCCGCCGAAGTCCCCGAAGAACGGACCCGCCGCTTCTCGCAGACTCATGCTCCGGCCTCCAGGAACGCGCGCAGGGTGGACACCGGATCGTTCGTGACGAGCGCCTCGCCGACGAGCACGACGTCGGCGCCCGCCGCGCGGTAATGGGCGACGTCTGCGGGCTCGAGCACCGCCGACTCGGCGATCTTGAGCGCGTCGGACGGGATGCGGCCGGCGAGACGGCCGAACAGGTCGCGGTCGAGCTCGAACGTCGACAGGTCGCGGGCGTTGACCCCGATGAGGCTCGCTCCCAGATCGGCGGCGCGGTCGACCTCGGCGGCGGAATGCGTCTCGACGAGCGGCGTCATGCCGAGCTCGAGCGACAGCGTGTGCAGGCGTGCGAGGACGCCTTGCGGGAGCGCCGCCACGATGAGGAGGATCAGATCCGCCCCGGCGGCGCGGGCCTCGAGCACCTGGTACTCGGTCGCGATGAAGTCCTTGCGCAGCACCGGCAGCCGCACAGCGGCCTTGACGGCCTCGAGGTCGGCGAGGCTGCCCTTGAACCTCCGGCCCTCGGTGAGGACCGAGATGGCGGCCGCGCCGCCCTCTTCGTAGCGGCGGGCCTGCAGCGCCGGGTCGGGGATCGCGGCGAGATCGCCGCGCGAGGGGCTCGCGCGCTTGACCTCGGCGATGATCTTCACGCGGTCGGCGGGTGCCAGGGCGGCCACGACGTCCAGCGCCGGCGGCTGCGCCGCGGCTGCGGCCTCGACATCTGCCAGGGGTCTCGCCGCGGCACGGGCCTCGGCGTCCTCAA
>NZ_RRYE01000249.1 GCF_004010105.1 Microbacterium sp. CPCC 204701 | reverse complement strand
CGGCGGCCTGACGCAGCCGCGTCGTGGCCGCCTGCTGCACCTGCCCGCGCTCGTTGCGCACCTCGACCTCGCCGGCGTCGTTGGATGCCGAGTACTGCAGTCGCTGCGTCTCGACCGGCTGCGCGCCCAGGCCCTTGGCCTCGACCTGCGTGACCGCCTCGCCCTCGCCCTGGCGACGGACCTCGACCTCGAGGTTGTAGAGGTAGCCGACCGACTCCTCCTTGATCTGCCCCATCATCGCCTGGAACATCTGGTACCCCTCGCGCTGGTACTCGATGAGCGGGTCGCGCTGGGCCATGGCTCGCAGGCCGATGCCGTCCTTGAGGTAGTCCATCTCGTAGAGGTGGTCGCGCCAGCGACGGTCGAGCACCTGCAGCACCACGCGGCGCTCGAGCTCGCGGGTCGCCGCCTCACCGAGCGACTCCTGCCGCTTCTCGTAGGCGATGCGCGCGTCCGAGAGGATCTCGCGCTTGAGCCCCTCGGCGGTGATGCCGCCCTTGCGACCGGATGCCTCTGCCACGACCTCGTCGATGGTCACGCCCACCGGGTACAGGGTCTTGAGTTCGGTCCACAGTGCGTCGAAGTCCCAGTTCTCGCTGTGACCCGAGCCGGTGTGGTCGTCGATGACGGCGTTGATGGCGTCTTCGATGAAGTGCTGCACACGGTCGGCGATGTCATCGCCGTGCAGGATGTGGCGGCGGTCGGAGTAGATGGCCTCGCGCTGCCGGTTGAGCACGTCGTCGTACTTGAGGACGTTCTTGCGGATCTCGGCGTTGCGGGCCTCGACCTGGCTCTGCGCGGACTTGATGGCGCGCGTCACCATGCCGGACTCGATCGCGACGTCGTCGGGGAAGTTCGTGCGAGCCAGGATCGCCTCGGCGGCGCCGGACTGGAACAGCCGCATGAGGTCGTCGGTGAGCGACAGGTAGAACCGGCTTTCGCCCGGGTCGCCCTGGCGGCCCGAGCGACCGCGCAGCTGGTTGTCGATGCGGCGCGACTCGTGGCGCTCTGTGCCGAGCACGTAGAGGCCGCCGGCATCGATCACCTTGGCGGCCTCTTCGGCCACACGGTCGCGCACCGCCTCGTAGACGGCGTCCCATTCGGCCTCGTACTCGTCGGGCGTCTCGACCGTGTCGAGGCCCTTCGCCTTCATCTCCTGCACGGCGAGGAACTCGGCGTTGCCGCCGAGCATGATGTCGGTGCCGCGCCCGGCCATGTTCGTGGCGACGGTGACGGCGCCCAGACGTCCTGCGCGAGCGACGATCTCGGCCTCGCGCGCGTGGTTCTTCGCGTTCAGGACCTCGTGCTTGACGCCCTTCTTCGCGAGCAGTCGCGAGAGGTACTCGCTCTTCTCGACGCTGACCGTGCCGACGAGGACCGGCTGCCCCTTCGCGTGGCGCGCGACGATGTCTTCGACCACCTGCGCGAACTTCGCCTCCTCGTTCTTGTAGACGAGATCGGGCATGTCCTTGCGGATCATCGGCCTGTTCGTCGGGATGGTGACGACGCCCAGCTTGTAGGTCGACATGAACTCGGCCGCCTCGGTCTCGGCGGTGCCGGTCATGCCGGCGAGCTTGTCGTACAGGCGGAAGTAGTTCTGCAGCGTGACGGTCGCGAGCGTCTGGTTCTCGGCCTTGACCGGCACGCCCTCCTTCGCCTCGATGGCCTGGTGGATGCCCTCGTTGTAGCGGCGGCCGACCAGGATGCGGCCGGTGTGCTCGTCGACGATCATGACCTCGTCGTTCATGACGACGTAGTCCGAGTCGCGCTTGAACAGCGCGAGCGCCTTGATCGAGTTGTTCAGGAACGAGATGAGGGGCGTGTTGGCCGATTCGTAGAGGTTGTCGATGCCGAGGTAGTCCTCGACCTTCTCGATGCCCGGCTCGAGCACGCCGATCGTGCGCTTCTTCTCGTCGACCTCGTAGTCGACGCCGACCTCGAGGGTCTTGGCGATCTTCGCGAACTCCACGAACCAGCGGTTCGCCTCACCCGACGACGGGCCCGAGATGATCAGCGGCGTGCGGGCCTCGTCGATGAGGATGGAGTCGACCTCGTCGACGATCGCGAAGAAGTGGCCGCGCTGGACCAGATCCTCCTTGCGCCACGCCATGTTGTCGCGCAGGTAGTCGAAGCCGAACTCGTTGTTTGTGCCGTAGGTGATGTCGGCGTTGTACTGCTGGCGCCTCACCTCGGGCGTCTGCCCCGCGACGATGTTGCCCGTCGTCATGCCGAGCGCCCGGTAGATGCGGCCCATGAGCTCGGACTGGTACGACGCGAGGAAGTCGTTGACCGTGACGACGTGCACGCCCTTGCCCGCGATCGCGTTCAGGTACACCGGGAAGGCGGCCGTGAGCGTCTTGCCTTCACCGGTCTTCATCTCGGCGATGTTGCCGAGATGAAGCGCTGCCCCACCCATGAGCTGCACGTCGTACGCGCGCTGGCCGAGCGTGCGCTTGGCCGCCTCGCGGACGGCGGCGAACGCCTCGGGCATCAGTTGGTCGAGGCTCGCGCCTGCCTCATGGCGGGCCCGCAGCTCGGCGGTCTCGCCCCGGAGCTCTTCGTCAGTGAGCTGCTCGTAGTCCTCTTCGAGGGCACCTACGGCCTTCACGACCTGCTGGAGCCGCCGGAGGATGCGACCCTCACCAGCGCGAAGCAGTTTCTCGAGGGGGTTGGCCACGGAGTGTCTCCATCTTCAGGCAGTCGGGTGCGGCGCGTCGGCGCCGGTGCCGCCCCGGGCGCATCGCCCCAGGCATACCTGCCTATGTTATCCACCCGTGACCTTGGTGTGCGCTGGATGTGGTCCAGCATGGAGTCATGGCGGCAACCGAGGTGCCAAGCCGACGACGGATGCCGCGTGCGTGGGCCGCCGCGCTGACCGGGGCGAGCGCTCTCGCGGTCACCGCATGCTCGTCGCCTCCCTGGGCAGTGCCGCTCCCACCGCCGTCGGACGCGGCCGCCGCGGTGGACTGCTCCGCGGAGTGGGACCTCGGGTGGGGCGCCATCCCCGCCGACTTCGAACCGGTCGCCGTCTACGTGTGCGACCCGGTGCTCGAACTCGCACCGGCACCGACTCCCGACCCGCCCCTGATGCTGGCCGACCCCGAGCAGCTCGCCGAGACGCCGCCGCCCGCCGCCGAGCCGGCTCCGGATCCGGCGCCGCTCGAGGCACGTCGGCTCGAGGGCGACTTGTCCGCTCTTCTGGCGGCGTTCGCCGAGCCCAGCGACCCGAAATGGCCCGGACCGTGCAGCGCGATCGGCGTGGTCGTGCCCGACGTCTGGCTCGTCGACGACGAGGGCTGGGCGATCCGCCCCGCGTACCCGGCCGACGGCTGCGGACTTCCCAAGCCCGGTGTGGGCGAGGCGCTCGCAGAGTTCACCCCGGTCGACTGACCTTCGCTCGCTCCCGCGGCGCGCCGCGGCCGCAGCATCCGTGGCTTTTCCCGGTATGTATATACTCGGAAACTACATACTCGGTATAGCCCCAGGAGATGTCCGATGTCGGTACGTCAGAGTCTGCTTGCGATCCTCGACCAGGGGCCGTGCTACGGCTATCAGCTGCGCGCGGAGTTCGACCGCCGCACGGGCTCCACGTGGCCCCTCAACGTCGGGCAGATCTACAACACGCTCGACCGCCTCGATCGCGACGGCCTCGTCGAGAAGCGCGACATCGACGAGCACGGGCACGTGTACTGGCAGATCACGCATTCCGGCTCTGCCGAGGTGCGGGAGTGGCTGGCCTCTCCGGTCCAGCGTTCGCAGGGCACGCGCGACGAGCTCGCGATCAAGCTCGCAGTCGCCGCCACGCTGCCGGGCGTCGCGGTCGCCGACATCATCCAGACGCAGCGGCGCGCCTCGCTCGCCCAGCTCCAGGAGCTCAACCGCGCCAAGTACGCCGGAGCGAACCCCGACGGACCCGAAGAGCTCGCATGGTCGCTGGTCGTCGACTCGATGATCTTCGCGGCCGAGGCGGAAGTGCGCTGGCTCGACCACACCGAGCAGCGCCTCGCCCTCCACCCCGACCACGCGATGGCCCTCGAGCTCTCGACCGACAAGCCCAAGCGCGGCCGCCCGGTCCGCGTCGAGGCATCCGCCGTCGCGGAGTCCGCGCGATGACCGACACGGTTCTGCGCCTCATCGGCGTGACGCAGCAGTACGGCAGCGGCGCCACCGCCGTCTCGGCGCTGTCGGGCGTGGACTTCGAGGTGCGGCAGGGCGAGCTCGTCGCCGTGATGGGCCCGTCGGGCTCGGGCAAGTCGACGCTGCTGTCGATCGGCGGCGGCCTCGCGACCCCGACGACCGGCGAGGTCGTCATCGAGGGCGCGTATCTCAGCGAGCAGTCATCGAAGCAGCTCGCGCAGCTGCGGCGACGGTCGCTCGGGTTCGTCTTCCAGGACTTCAACCTCATCCCGACGCTGACCGCCCTCGAGAACGTCACGCTGCCCCTGGAACTCGACGGCTTCCGCGCGCGTGTCGCGCGCCGCGCCGGCCGCGACGCCCTCGCCTCGGTGGGGCTCGCCGAGAAGGCGGACGCGTATCCCGACGACCTGTCGGGCGGTCAGCAGCAGCGCGTCGCGATCGCGCGGGCGGTCGTCGGCGGGCG
>NZ_RRYE01000248.1 GCF_004010105.1 Microbacterium sp. CPCC 204701 | reverse complement strand
CGCGGCGCGATGAGGCCGCGGCGACCGCCGTCGAACTGACCCTGCGACGCCTCGTCGACGTGGCGCGCCCGTTCGTCTGACGGCGGTCGTGTCTGCGCTCAGCCTGCTCCGCCCTGTCGCGCTTCGAACCGGAAGAAGTTCGAAGACGATCCGTCTGGGCGCCTGTCCTGATAGACGAAGCTCAGTCCCTGCTCGTCGAAAGCCCGGAACCACTCGTCCCAGCCCACCCCGCGCAGCTGCTCGTCCTCCGCCTCGACCATGCCGAAGCCGAAGTCGAATCGAAGGACGTCCAGGTGACCGTCGTGCTCGGCGCCCTCGAGCGTCGCCGGCGTCGCGTGGCGGTCCTCCGCCCATTGCCGGATGGCGTCGTGGTCCGTCGTCATGTGCTGCTGCCCGCTCTGCGCCGCGGCATGCGCGGCATCGTGGGCCTCGCCCGTCGCGCCGGGGGCAGCCGCCCGCTGTTCTGGTTCGAAAGCCATCTCGCACTCCTCTCCGATTCCAGCGTGACGCCGCGCCGCGGCGCGGCCGAGGGGCTTGCTATGCTCGCACACTCGCGCTAAGCGGCTGCGCGCTGCGGATCAGCGCCCGAGCGACACGACGATCAACGTCACGGCGAGCACCGTGTCGAGGACGCAGCAGAACTCCGCCGTCGACGATGCGACGACGCGCCGGGTGCGCAGATGATGCGCATCCCACGCCGCGTGCGCGAGGAGACCCGCGCCGACGAGAAGCCCGGCGACGGGGTCGCCGACGAGCGCGACGCCCAGCGCGACTGCCATCGCGAGCGCCTGGAGCGGCATCCCCCATCCGGCCTCGGCGCCCCGCGGACGAGACCGAACACGGCGAGCGCGACCGCACCCGCGGCGATCCCCCAGCCCGGGGTCGAACGCGGGGACGGCGAACCCCGCGCCGATCACGACGACGAACGTGAGGGAGAACAGCGGCCGTGCGGCCCGGTGGCTGCCCAGCGCTGCGGAGCCGGGTACAAGGGCTAGGGCGAGCCGTTCACGGTGGCGCCGCGGATTCGCAGCGCGCCAGGTCGAACGCTGATCCGCGCCCGCGTGACGTGGCCGAAGCCGTCGCCGTCGAGCTGGATGAGGTGAGGGATGTCGAATCGGGCCTCGAACTGACGGCCCTGCACATAGGCCAGCGCGTGAAGGTCGGGCGTCGCCTGAAGCAGTCTTCGGGTGAATCGGGACCGACGGGCGAAGCCCTGGAGGGAGAGTCGCGTCCCGATCCCGGCCCACCCGAGGCGCCCGTTGGGGCGCATCATCACGACATCCAGCAGACCGTCGTCGATGAGCGCGCGCGGGATCAAGAGCATGTTGCCGGTCAGCGTTCCGCAGTTCCCGACGATGACCGTGTGCGCACGCGTGGATCGAACGCGTCCGTGATCGATCCGGTAGTCGAGACGGAAGAGCCGGTTTGCGATGATCGATCGGGCGATCGGAGTGATGTAGGCGAGCCAGCCGAGGTGTTTCTTCGCGAGGGCGTTCGTCTTCTGCGCCATCTCCGCGTCGAGCCCGATGCCCGCCATGACGAGGAACACGTGCGTGCTCCGCTCGCCCGTCTCGCCGTCGAGTTCGGCGACGCCGACATCGACGGAGCGCGTGTCGCCCGAGAAGGCTGCGGCGATGCATGCCTCGAGGTCGTTGATGGCCATGCCCAGAGCACGGGCGAGGAGATTGCCGGTTCCGGTCGGGAGCAGCGCCACGGGGATGCCGGTGCCGTGCATGACTTCTGCGACAGCGCGGATGGTGCCGTCGCCCCCGGCGATGATCACGACCGCGGCTGCGTGAGCGAGTGCCTGCTCGGCCGCCGAGCGCCCCGAGTCGTCGCTGCGGGTCTCGTACCAGCGCGTCTCACCCCACGCGGCGCTCACCTGCGCGGCCACGGCGCCACGGAGTCGCTCGATCGGCCCGTTCGTCGGGTTGTAGACGACGGCTGCGTGTGGTCGTTCCATGCTGTCGTACCCCGTACCGGACGGCGCGTTCTCAGCGCCCGTGACCGCCTTCGTCCGTCCCGTCGTCGATCCGACCCCGGGCGTCGGCCACCGGGCCGGCCCGATCCGCCTGCGTCTGCATACCCGCACCGTACGCCCCGAGTCTGTGCGACGCACAGATCCGCGCGGGGGTTGACGGCTGCGCGTGGCGCGGTCTACAGTTTAATTCAACTACTCGGTTGATCAACCGCGAGATTGGATACGAATGGACGATGACTCGCTCGACAAGGCCTTCGCCGCCCTCGCCGACCCGGTGCGCCGAGCGATCGTGGCCCGGCTCAGCCGCGGACCGGCCACGCTGGGCGAGCTCGCCGAGCCGTTCGACATCACACTCCAGGCCGTGTCGAAGCACATCGGCGTCCTGGAGTCCGCAGGGCTCGTGTGGCGCACGCGCGAGGCGCAGCGCCGCCCCGTGCACCTCGATCCCGCCAGCCTCGAGCGCCTCACGTCCTGGATCGACCGGTACCGGCTCGAGATTGAGGCACGATACCGGCGGCTCGACGCGGTGCTCGCGGAGCACTCTCGCACCCCACCAGAGAAGGAGAAAGAACAATGAGCAACCCCGTCATCATCGACGCCGAGCCTGGCACGTCGTACGCCGACATCAGCCGCGAGTTCGACGCACCGGTGGGCGCCGTCTTCCGCGCCCACGCCGACCCGCACCTGTTCGCGCAGTGGATCGGACCCCGAGACCTCGAGAACACGGTCACCCACTGGGACTTCCGGTCGGGCGGCGGCTACGCCTTCGAGCAGAGGGATGCCGAAGGCAACGTCTATGCGTTCCGCGGTGTGTTCCACACCGTGGTCGAGAACGAGCTCATCATCCAGACGTTCGAGTACCTGGGTGCTCCGAACGAGGTCAGCCTCGACAGCATCCGCTTCGAGTCCCTTCCCGCCGGCCGGTCAAGGCTGGTCGACCATTCCGTCTTCCCGTCCCGCGAGGTGCTCGACACGATGATCGAGCAGGGCATGGAGAAGGGCATGAGCGAGGGCTACGAGAAGCTCGACGAGCTGCTCGCGGGGCGGTGAGTCTCGTGCCCCGGGTGGTCGCACACATCTCGAAGTCGCTCAACGGCTTCGTCACCGGCCCGAACGCCGGACCCGAGAACGGTCTCGGCGACGGCGCGACGCGCAGCGCGAGTTCATGCGTCTACACCGCCCGCAGTCGCTGCTGCGGCGCCTGATCGAACCCAAGCAGATCGCGAACATAGTCGCCTACCTCGCCTCGGCGCTGGCCTTGGCCACGACCACCCGCGCCGCCGTGCGAGTCGACGGCGGATACATCTACGCGATCCTCCCCTGACGTCTCGGTAGACGAAGACACGGGCGCGCCAGCGGCGACCGACTTCGCCGCTCACCTCTGCCTGTCAGGGGATCCCAGCCAGTCATCGAACGACAGCCCGGCGATTCGCGCCGAACCCTCGTCACCTCGCAGAGCACCAGACGCGAGACCAGCACCATATGAGCCGGGAAATCGGATATCCAGGACTCTGCGCGAGGTGCCGTCATGAGCGTACATCCGTCGGACCATGTCAGCGAGAGTCGCATTCTGCGGCCCGATCAGGTCTCGTGCGCGACCGGAAGCTCCTGATTCGACGACGTCTATGAGATGGGAGCCGACGTCGGACGCCGCAACGGGACGGGTCAACGTGCGGGGAACGACGGTGACGGGCCCGACCGTCGTCTGCGAAGCAATCTGCTGTGCGAACTCGTGGAACTGGGACGCGCGCGCGATCGTGTGCGGCACGCTCGCCGCAAGGACGAGCCGTTCCTGTGCAAGCTTGCCGGCGTAATACGAAGTGTCGATAGAGTCGATCCCCACGACCGACAGGGCGACGTGGTGTGAAACGCCGACGCGCGCCGCGGAGGTGAGAAGATTCCGTGTGGTTGCGGTGAAGAACGACACTGCCTTCTTGGTCGAGAGCGTCGTGAGGTTGAGGACATCAACGACGGAATCCACACCCTCGAGGGCCGAGTCGAGGCCCGTTCCCTCCATGACGTCCACACCCTTCTTGCGTGAAAGAACGACCACGTCGTGACCGCGATTCTCTGCGGCCCTCACCACATGGCGTCCGACTGTGCCAGTCCCACCGGCGATGGCAATCTTCATGAACTTCCCTTCGTAGCGCGGCGATCCAAGCACGCCCTCTTGTACTGACGATGCGGCGCGTCGGATTGTGAGGGGCATCCTCGACAACATCGTCGGTGTTCGTCGGAGCAGTCGCTTCCGTCCGACATTCGTCGGCACATCATCAGGGCGATGCTGAGCGTGGATTTGTGAGGTCAGTCCTCCGCTCGCCAGGCGCTGAGCCTCTCGGGGTTGACCTGCAGCCATACGTCGGTGATGACTCCACTCCTCACCTTGATGTTCATCACGCCACGGATCTGACGTTCGTCTCTTATGACGAGGGCAATGCCGTCACCGGTCCGGCGCTGAACGAACACGAGCGACCGCCTCCGCGGCACGGCGCCGAAACGGTCAAGAAGGTGGCATTGCGATGACGTGGTCAAGTTCCACCAACCAAGAAGTCCCGGGAACCCTCAGGTTCCCGGGACTTTTTCTGTCGGGATGACAGGATTTGAACCTGCGACCCCTTGACCCCCAGTCAAGTGC
>NZ_RRYE01000247.1 GCF_004010105.1 Microbacterium sp. CPCC 204701 | reverse complement strand
GCGACCGCCGCGGAGTCGGGTGCGGGCGACCTGGCGGCACAGGCCGCGGGCACGCGGGCCACGTTCCTCATCGCGGCCATCCTGTCGCTGCCGCTGCTCGTGGGTGCGTTCCTCATCCGGAAGCCGGCCGACCAGCAGATGGGCGCACCGGTCGGTCACTGACCCGGTGCGGTGCGTGCCTCATCCCTCGAAGGGGGTGAGGCACGCGCCGGTCAGTGGTGGATGAACGCCTTGAGGGCGATCAGCACGAGGCCGAAGCCCGCCGTGATGACCGCGCTGACGAGCCGTGGCCACCAGCGGGCGCTCCATCGTGCGACGACGATCCAACCCAGCACTCCCAGGAGCACGGTGTTGGCGATGAGCGCGGACCAGATTGCGACGGTGTCGTCGATGAGGTCGGTCGTGCCGAGCAGCAGGATCACGAGCGGCACGATCGATGCGACCAGCATGCCGCGCGAGTGCCGGGCGGCCGCCTTCAGACTGGCACGGAGCCCGGCGCTGTCGTCGGTGGCGGCGAGGCGGCCGAGCGTGCCCGAGTAGACGTGGGCGAGGTAGAAGACGAGGACCGTGACGGTCACGGTCACGAGGGCGTTGAGCGACGTGCCGGCGACCGTGCCGCTGACGACGATCATGCCCGAGACGAGGATGAGCCCGTAGACGGATTCCTCAGATGTGAGGATCCGCGCGACGCGCGGGGTGATCCGGAGGTCGTCGGCCATCGCGCGCGAGCGATTCGGGGCTCAGTCGATGCTGCAGCTGCCGCCGCAGCAGGCTCCTGCGGACTCGACGACCGTGAGCAGGTTCTTCTCCTCGGGGACGGGCGCGAGGGTGATCGGTGCGGGAATCGGCGACGTCGTCATGGCGACCATGCTACCCGCCGAGTGCGGCAGGCGGCCCGCGTCACAGCAGCACGCCGCCGGTCTGGCACGTCGCGCAATACTGCGCCGCCGTCCCCGAGAACGTGAAGTCGCGGATCGTGTCGCCGCACACCGGGCACATCTCGCCGGTGCGGCCGTGCACGCGCATCGCGGCGACCTTGGCCGCCTTGAGCTGGTCGATGGGGATGCCGATGCGGGCCTCGATGGCCTCTCGCACCGCGACGACGGTGGCGTCGAAGAGCCGCTCGCGCTCCGCCTCGTCGAGTGCGGCCGCGTGGGCGACGGGCGAGATGCGCGCAAGGTGAAGGATCTCGTCGGAATAGGCGTTGCCGATGCCGGCAACCGACTCCTGCTCTTGCAGGATCGCCTTCACCTGCTTGCGTCGGTCGCCCAGCGCGCGATCGAAGTCCGCGCGGGTGAAGTCTGCGTCCGCTGGATCGGCACCCAGTTTCGCGACGGCCGGCACCTCGGCCGGGTCGGTCACGACGAAGAGCCCCAGTGAGACCCAGGTGCCGGCATCCGTCACCTGCAACGCCGCCGCGTCGGAGAGCTCGAGCGCGGCGAGAGCCGGAGGCGCATCGGCGGCGGGTGCCGGCTCGCCGCCGACGAGCCAGCGCATCCACCCGTGACGGCCGAGCGAGACCACGAGGCTGCCCTCGTCGAGCTTCAGCTCGACGTGCTTCCCATGCCGGGCCGCGCCGGCGACCGTCCGGCCGACGAGGGCCGGCGGCGGCATGGAGCGCGTCTTGACGGTACGGAACTCGAGCACATCGACACCGCGGATCTCACGACCGGATGCCTCGTCGTCGAGGAATCTGGCGAGGGCCTCGACTTCGGGCGACTCAGGCATGCGCCCATCCTGCCACCGGCGACCGACACGCGCGTCGCGCGGGCGCGGTCCACCTCACGCGTGCGCGGGCGGGCGGTGCGGGATCGGCTCCGGCTTGAGGGCGCCCGAGCTGTGCGAGCGGCCGAGCATCCGCACGGCCGCGCGGAAGAGACCTTCCATGGACGGGTAGCGGGTCGAGCCGAACCCGACCGACACCCAGATCGCCTCGTACACCCCGGTGTCGAGGAGCTCGACGTAGGCGACCACGCTGGCGGCGTCGCTGCGCGCCACGCTTCGGTCGCAGAGCCGCCACGACCGTTCGGCCAGCGGTGTGAGCACGAGCTGATGCACGTCATCGTGTTGCATGGGTTCCTCCTGCTGGTGTGTCACTCATGCCGATCGGCAGGCGCCGGATGAGCGCGCCGGAACAGGCGCTCGCGCGCCGCGCGCTCCCGACCGTCCTCGTCCTCGGTGCCGCGGCCGGGATCGGCGGTCCGCTCCTCATTGCGCGGATGCTCCGTCGCGGCCGTGTCCCGCCGCCCGGTTCGCGAGGCGGTCCCGCGGGGCGGGGTCCTGTGGGTCATGGCGAACCTCCTGATCCCCGATCCTCCCCCGACCGCGCTTCCGGAGAGAGGGGCTTGACATCCTCTGCCGCCATCGTGTGCGAGGCATCCTGCCCCTCACCGGGCTGGAGCACGACCTTGACGCACCCGTCCTGCTTCTTCTGGAACTTCTCGTAGAGGCCCGGCGCGTCCTCGAGCCGGCCGCGGTGCGTGACGAGGCGGCCGAGGCCGAGCGGGTCGCGGTCATCCTCGACGAGGGGCATCAGGTCGTCGATCCAGCGCTTGACGTTGCACTGCCCCATGCGCACCGTGAGCTGCTTGTCGAACATCGTCTTCATCGGCAGGATGTCGCCGTCGCCGGCGTAGACGCCGCTGATCGAGATCGTCCCGCCGCGGCGCACCATGTCGATCCCGGCGTACAGTGCGGCGAGGCGGTCGATGCCGGCCCGCTGCATCACGGGCCGCGCGATCGCGTCGGGCATCGCGGCGGCAACGCGGTGCGCGGCGTGGGCGAGCGGGCTGCCGTGGGCCTCCATGCCGACCGCGTCGATGACGGCGTCCGCCCCTCGTCCGTCGGTGGCCTCACTCACGTACGCGCCCTCGTCGTCGTCCTCCCACGCCTCGACCCCGTACCGCGCCGCCATCGCGCGGCGCTCCGGCACGGGATCGATGCCGATGACGCGCAAGCCGCGGTGCGCGGCGATGCGCGACGCGAGCTGGCCGACCGGACCCAATCCCAGCACCACGACCGTGCCGCCGGCGGGCACGTCGGCGTACTCGACGCCCTGCCACGCCGTCGGGAGGATGTCGCTGAGAAAGAGGTAGCGCTCGTCCGGCAGATCCTCGCCCACCGGGATCGTGTTGTAGTCGGCGCGCGGGACGCGCAGCAGCTCGGCCTGCCCGCCCGGCACCTGGCCGTAGAGCTTGGTGTAGCCGAACAGCGAGGCCCCGGTTCCGTACTCCACGTTCTGCGTCGTCTCGCACTGCGACTGCAGCCCGTGCCGGCACATGAAGCACGCGCCGCATGCGATGTTGAACGGCACGACCACGCGCTGCCCGACGCGCAGCGACGTCACCTCGGCACCGACCTCTTCGACGATGCCCATCGACTCATGGCCGAGGATGTCGCCGCGCTCGAGGAACGGGCCGAGCAGCTCGTAGAGGTGCAGATCGGATCCGCAGATCGCCGTCGACGTGATGCGGACGATCGCATCCGTCGGCTCCTCGATCCGGGGATCCGGAACGTCGGCGACGGCGATCTCACGCCGCCCCTGCCAGGTCACCGCCCTCACGATCCGCCTGCGTGAGCGGACCACATCGTGTCGTGCATCGCGCACCTCCTCCGAAGAGCGTGCCCGACGCGTCTCGGCGGCATGCAGGGGGTTGACACCCGCGCCGCCTCACGTCTAACGGGCGACGGATGCCGCGTCCATGCGCCCGCCTCGGGCTACGCGCGGGCGTTGCCGGTGTCAACCCCTCGGCTCCGTCGCGCGTGCCCGCGTACCGTCGCCGAACGATCGGAAGGAGAGACCTCTGACCGTCGCCAGAGACATCATGACTCCCGCACCGAAGTGCGTGGGCGAGCACGAGACCCTCGTGGACGCCGCGCGCCTGATGGCTTCGCACGACGTCGGGGCGCTGCCCATCTGCGGCGAGGACGACCGCCTCAAGGTCATGCTCACCGACCGCGACATCGTCGTGAAGTGCCTCGCCGAGGGGCGCGACCCTTCGGCCACCACCGCGGGAGACCTCGCACAGGGCAGGCCCGTGACGATCGGCGCAGACGACGACATCACCGCCGGCTTCCACCACAGGTCGCCGGTGTCGCCCAGCTTCATGTGAGCTTCCTGATCGTGTCGAGGAGTCCGTCCCCCGCGCGGTCGAGAAAGTGCCGCTGATCCTTGGCGACCTCATGCAGGTACAGCCGATCGGCCCCGGCCGCCGCGAGCGCGGCCAGGCGCTCGGCGACCTCCCGATCGTCGGCGCCGACGAGCACGCCGCGTTGGATCCCCTCGACATCCGAGGGATCCGCCAGCCGGTCGAAGTCCTCCGGCTGCATGATGTCCCACATGAGGTCTGCGGGAACCGTCGCCTGGCGCCACTGGTCGGCGGCCGCCTGGAGCGCCTCCGCGCGCGACGAACCCAGGCTCACGTGCACCTGCACCGCGCGCGGACCCCTTCCGCCGGCATCCCGGTACGCGGCGAGGATGCGGCCGACCTCCTCAGGGTCGTGGCCGACCGTGATCACCCCGTCGGCCCAGTCGGCCGCCCACGCGGCCGTCGGCGCGGAGGCGGCGGCCGCGAACAGCGGAGGCGGCACGCTGGGCCTCGACCAGATCCGCGCGTCGTGCACGCG
>NZ_RRYE01000246.1 GCF_004010105.1 Microbacterium sp. CPCC 204701 | reverse complement strand
CGCGCCCATGGCCACGGCGGTCGCCGACGTCGCCGGTGCGCGCCGCGACTACCTCGACGAGTCGGGCGGGCGCTACGTGCACGTCATCGCCGACGGCGGCGTCGGCACCTCGGGCGACATCGTCAAGGCGATCGCGATGGGCGCGGACGCGGTCATGCTCGGCGTGGCGCTGGCGCGGGCGACGGATGCCCCGGGCCGGGGCTTCCACTGGGGTCCCGAGGCCCACCACGCCAAGCTGCCGCGGGGCCGCCGCGTGAAGGTCGACCAGGTCGCGTCGCTCGAAGAGATCCTCTACGGCCCGGCGCCCGTCGCAGACGGCACCGCCAATCTCATCGGGGCTCTCCGCAAGTCGATGGCCACCACCGGATACTCCGACCTCAAGGAATTCCAGCGCGTCGAGGTCGTCGTCGCACCCTACGCCGCGGGATGACCCCTGACGTGACCGACCCCGGACCGGCCCCCGTGGCCGAGCCCGAGGCGTTCCCGCCGACGCTGCGGGAGGTGATGCTGCGCCCCGAGTGGATCGGGATGCTGCTGCTGTGCCTCGTCGTCGCGGGAGTGTTCGCATGGCTCGGGCAATGGCAGCTGGGCCGGGCGATCGACACCGATCCGCCGCCGCCGGGGGCGACAGAGAACGTGCGTCCGCTCGCCGACGTCGCCGCGCCGGGGGAGTACCTCCCCGAGCCGCTCGTCGGGCAGCGCGTGGAGGCGGCCGGCACGTGGGTGCCCGGCGACTTCCTGGTCGTCGAGTCGCGCTTCAACAACGGCGTCGAGGGGTACTGGGTCACCGGCCAGCTGCGGCTCGACGACACCGACGAGCCGACGTCCGTCGCCGTCGCTCTCGGCTGGGCCGCCACCGCGAACAAGGCCGCCCAGGCGGTCGAGCGGCTCGAGTCTGAGGCATCCGGTCGTCCATCGTCGGTCGAGGTGATCGGCCGGCTGATCTCGGACGAGGGGCCGCTGCCTCCTCCTCGCGGCGCAGACCCGCAGACGATGACGCGCATGTCTCCGGCCGCCCTGCTCGGGCGGTGGCACGACGTCGAGGAGCTCGCCGTCTACCGGCCGTACCTGGCTTCGGCCGCGCCGTTCGGGGGGCTCTCCGCGATCGCGTCGCCGGCCCCCGACGAGCAGTCGACCGTCAACTGGCTGAACATCTTCTACGCCGCCGAGTGGGCGGTGTTCGCGGGCTTCGCGTTCTACCTCTGGTACCGCCTGGCGCGCGATGCGTGGGAGCGCGAGCTCGAGGAGTTCGAAGACGCTGCCGGGCCCGAACCCGCGGCATCCTGAGCCGTCCGGCGCCGCGGAATCACGCGGGTAGACTGGACCCCATGCCCCGCGAACCCAAGCTCGCTTCGTTTCCGGCGATCCGCGGAGCCCTGAGGTTCTACCAGATCTGCTCGATCATCACGGGCACCATGCTGCTTCTGCTGCTGGCCGAGATGATCCTCAAGTACACGCCGATCCACGTCGAGCTGTTCGCGGGCGGGTCGGGCGGGTTCCTGTGGTTCGCGCCCGTCATCGCCGGGGCCGACTGCCAGTGGTGGTCGCTGTTCCTCCCGATGACGAACGAATGCGAGATGGTCTCGGTCGGTGACGGCTTCAACATCTCGCTGTTCATCCTCGTGGCCCACGGCTGGTTCTACGTCGTGTATCTGTTCTCGTGCTTCCGCGTGTGGAGCCTCATGCGGTGGCCGTTCGGCCGCTTCATCATGCTCGCGCTCGGCGGCATCGTGCCGTTCCTGTCGTTCTTCATGGAGTCCCGCGTCGCCGGTGAGGTGAGGGGCTACCTCGCACGCCGCGAGGACGCGGAACCGCAGACCCAGACCGAGCACTCGACTCTCACTCACTCGATCCCGACGGAGAACCAGCGTTGACCCAGCAGACCGAGACCTCGCAGCGCCCCGTCCTCGTCGTCGACTTCGGCGCGCAGTACGCGCAGTTGATCGCCCGGCGCGTGCGTGAGGCCGGCGTCTACAGCGAGATCGTCCCGCACACCGCGTCGGCGGCCGACATCGCCGCGAAGAACCCGGTCGGCATCATCCTCTCGGGCGGCCCGTCGTCGGTGTACGAAGAGGGGGCCCCGGCGCTCGACGAGGGTGTGCTCGAGCTCGGCGTGCCGACGCTCGGCATCTGCTACGGCTTCCAGGTGATGGCGCAGCAGCTGGGCGGGGAGGTCGCGCACACCGGACTCCGTGAGTACGGCGCGACGGATGCCGCGGTCACGGGCGACGGCGGCGTGCTGCTGGGCGGGCAGCCGGTCGAGCAGAACGTGTGGATGAGTCACGGCGATCAGGTCGCGCGAGCCCCGGAGGGCTTCGAGGTGCTTGCGTCGACGTCGGCCACGCCGGTCGCCGCGTTCGGGAGCGACGAGCGCCGCCTGTACGGCGTGCAGTGGCATCCCGAGGTCAAGCACACCGACCACGGGCAGAAGGTCATCGAGAACTTCCTCCACAGGGCCGCGGGGCTTCCCGCCGACTGGAACAGCGGCAACGTCATCGCCGAGCAGGTCGAGAAGATCCGCGCTCAGGTCGGGTCGGGCCGGGTGCTGTCGGCCCTGTCGGGCGGCGTCGACTCTGCGGTCTCGACGGCGCTCGTGCACGAGGCCGTGGGCGACCAGCTCGTCGCCGTGTTCGTAGACCACGGGCTGCTGCGCAAGGGCGAGCGCGAGCAGGTCGAGCAGGACTACGTCGCGTCGACCGGTGTGCGCCTGGTCACCGTCGACGCGCGTGAGCAGTTCCTTGACGCGCTTGCCGGCGTCAGCGACCCCGAGCAGAAGCGCAAGATCATCGGCCGCGAGTTCATCCGCGCATTCGAGAAGGTGCAGGCCGACCTCGTCGCCGAGGCGGCCGCCGAGGGCGAGCCCATGCGCTTCCTCGTGCAGGGGACGCTTTACCCCGACGTCGTGGAGTCGGGCGGCGGCAGCGGGACGGCGAACATCAAGAGCCATCACAACGTCGGCGGCCTCCCCGAAGACATCCAGTTCGAGCTCGTCGAGCCGCTGCGCACCCTCTTCAAGGACGAGGTCCGCGCGATCGGCCGCGAGCTCGGCCTGCCGGAGGCGATCGTCGCCCGCCAGCCCTTTCCGGGCCCCGGCCTCGGCATCCGCATCGTGGGTGAGGTCACCGCTGACCGCCTCGAGATTCTGCGCGACGCCGACGCGATCGCGCGCGAGGAGCTGACGAAGGCGGGCCTCGACGGCGAGATCTGGCAGTGCCCGGTCGTGCTGCTCGCCGACGTGCGCTCCGTGGGCGTGCAGGGGGACGGCCGCACCTACGGGCACCCGATCGTGCTGCGCCCGGTGTCGTCCGAAGACGCCATGACCGCCGACTGGACGCGCCTGCCCTACGACGTCTTGTCGAAGATCTCGAACCGCATCACCAACGAGGTGCGCGAGGTCAACCGCGTCGTGCTCGACGTGACCTCGAAGCCGCCGGGGACCATCGAGTGGGAGTGACCCCCGCGCTGCCCGACGCGGACTATGTGCTGCTCGGCAGCCGCATCGCGCTCGGCCTCGACGGAGGGTTTGCAGTCGCGGTGCCGGCGCGGCTGCGCCTGCTCGAGGCATCCGGCGCTCGCGAGCCGCTCATGCTGAGCGTCGACGGGCAGTCGCCCGAGGCCCACGCCGCGCAGCGCCAGGCGTTCGTCGACGGCGGCCACGTGCCCTCCCTCGGTCGCATGCGCAACCTCTTCGACGAGCTGCAGGCCGGCGGCGCGTGGCTGCACGAGGTCGGCGAGTCGGGGAAGCGCACGCCCGGCATCGAGTACCGGACGGTTCAGGATGCCGAAGACCGGGCGGTCGTGTCGCTTCCGGTCTTCGAGAACGACCCCGAGTGGCACCTGCGCGACGCCGCGATCGTGGTGCATGCGCCCGGCGCAGACCGCGTGGTGCGCGGGTTCGGCGGGCTGTACATCGCCTGGCTGTCGCACATCGCGGAGACGCGGCGGGCCGCCGCGGGCGACGCCGACCGGCTGTTCGTGGTGATCTGCGAGTCGCGGCAGATCGGCGAAGCGCTGGTGGAGTGGGATGACCCGCGCGTGCGGCTCGTCCACACCGTGCACAACTCGCATCTGCCCGCACCGTACGACGACCCCGCGGCGCCGGTGAGCGGACTGTGGGAGCGGTGGCTGCGGACGCTCGACCGGTACGACGCGGTCATCTGGCCCACGGCGGCGCAGCGCGACGAGGTGGCCGCGCGGTTCGGCGACCCCGGCACCTTCCACGTTGTGCCGAACACCATCGAGCTCGGTCCCGAACCGGTCGCCGCGCGGGACCCGCGGCGGGTCGTGATGCTCAACCGCCTCGCGCCGCAGAAGCGCGTCGACCTCGCGATCCGCGCGTGGACGCGCGTCGTGGCAGCTGTGCCCGAGGCGCGGCTGGAGGTTTACGGCGACGGCCCGCTGCGCGACGAGCTGCAGCAGCTGATCGGAGAGCTCGGGGTCGCGGCATCCGTGACGTTGAAAGGCGCGACGGACGACCGCGACGCCGTGTTCGACCGCGCGGCGCTGTTCCTCACCTCGACCGCGTTCGAAGGACAGGGCCTGTCGATCGCCGAGGCGCTCGCGCGGGGGCTGCCCGTCGTGTCGACCGACGCGCGCTACGGACCGCGCGAGGCGATCGACCACGCGGGGGTGCTCGTG
>NZ_RRYE01000245.1 GCF_004010105.1 Microbacterium sp. CPCC 204701 | reverse complement strand
ACGACGCCGGCGACGTGGAGGAGGGAGTCCAGTCGCGGCGGAGCGCTCTGCTGGCCGAACGCCCACGACAGTCTCGTCGGCTCTGCGAGATCGCCGACCAGCGTCTGCGCGCCGGGGAATCGCTCGCGCAGCTGCGCCGCGCGCCCGGCATCGCGTGCGAGCAGCCACACCTCGTCGCCGCGGCCGGCGAGGCGCTGCGCGAGGGCCTCGCCGATTCCCGAGCCCGCGCCCGTGATCAGGTGGATCGCCATGTCAGCCTTCGTCCTCGTGCAGGACGGCGTCGACCCGCATCGACGTCAGTGCCGTCACCGGGATCGCGTCGGGACGCTTGGCCGTGATGTGGTCGCCGGACGACTGGTGGCGCAGGCGCCGCAGCACCCACGGGACGAGATACTCGCGCGCCCACACCAGGTCGACCGCGCGGGCCTCGCGCCACGTGCGCACCGGCAGCGGATCGGGCTGCATCGGCTGCAGGTCGTTGGACACATTGAGCGCGCGCAGCACCATGCGCGCCACCTCGTGGTGACCGAGCGCGTTGTAATGCAGGCGGTCGTCGTCGAAGAAGCGCATGTCCTGCACCTCCTTCAGCGCCCACTGATCGGCGACGATGCAGTCGTGGCGGTCGGCGATCGCCCGGATGTTCTCGTTGTAGATGGCGACCTTCCCGCGGATACCTCGGAACACCGGCGTGAACGCGGTGTCGATGCCGGTGAACACGACGACCGTGGCGCCGTCGCGCGAGAGGCGCACGACGGCGTCTTCGAACAGCTGCGCGATCGCGTCGGGGTCGGAGCCGGGGCGGATGACGTCGTTGCCGCCCGCCGAGAACGTGACGAGGTCGGGCTTGAGCGCGACAGCGGGCTCGATCTGCTCGCCGACGATCTGACTGATCAGCCGGCCGCGGATCGCTAGGTTGGCGTACGCGAAGTCGTCGACCTGCTGCGACAGCACCTCGGCGACGCGGTCGGCCCACCCGCGGAATCCATTCGGCGACACCGGCTCGTGGTCGCCTACGCCTTCGGTGAACGAGTCGCCGATCGCGACGTAGCGTCGCCACGGGTGCGGCCCGGCGTTGGGCACGTACGGCGTGCGGGAATCCTGCTCTGTCGTCGACATCCGTCTTCCTCCGGCTCGTGACCGGTGCCCAGGGTACCGCGCCGGATGGACACGGACGTCCCCACACCCCCTCCAGGCGCGCCGGCGCGTCGGGCCGGCCGCGACCGGCGCGGTCGCGATCTCCATGTCGGGCGGATGTCTTAGGGTGGTGACTCGTTGTCCACGGGGGAGGTGTATTCGGTGACGGACGGAATTGCGCTCGAGTCATCGCCCGCCTTCACCGAACCCCATGCGACCCCGCCCCACGGTCCCGCCCGCGAGGGCGAGCCGCACATCGGCAGCTTCGCCGCGGAGCATCTCAGCCCGACATACCCGCAGCGGGCCCCATGGGGCACCGCGCAGCGCCTGCGCGCGTGGCAGGCCGAGGCGCTCGACCTGTTCTTCTCACTCGACGGGCCGGACGGACCCGGGAGCGGTCCGCGCGACTTTTTGGCCGCCGCTACCCCCGGCGCCGGAAAGACGACGTTCGCCCTGCGCCTGGCAAGCGAGCTCCTGCGGCGGCGCGTCGTCGACCGCGTCGTCGTCGTCGCCCCCACCGAGCACCTGAAGACCCAGTGGGCCGACGCGGCCGCGCGCGTCGGCATCCGCCTCGATCCCGCGTTCAGCAACCGCCATGTCGCACCCGCACGCCAGTACCACGGCGTGGCCGTGACGTACGCGCAGGTCGCGGCGAAGGCATCCGTTCACCAGCGCCTCACGATGGACGCGCGCACGCTCGTGATCCTCGACGAAGTGCACCACGGCGGTGACGCGCTCAGCTGGGGAGACGCGCTGCGCGAGGCGTATGGCCGTGCGACGCGCCGCCTGCTGCTGTCGGGCACGCCGTTCCGCAGCGACACCGCGCCGATCCCGTTCGTCGAGTACCACCCCGACGCGAAGGGCATCCGGGTCTCGCGCACCGACTACGCCTACGGCTACGGCCGCGCGCTCGAGGACGGCGTCGTGCGTCCGGTGCTCTTCCTCGTCTATGCCGGGCACATGCGGTGGCGCACCAAGACCGGCGACGAGATGGAGGCCCAGCTCGGGCAGGACAACACGAAGGACATCACATCGCAGGCCTGGCGCACGGCGCTGGACCCGGAGGGAGACTGGATCCCGGCGGTGCTGCGATCGGCCGACCGGCGCCTGACAGAGGTGCGCGAGCACGTTCCGGATGCCGGTGGCCTCGTGATCGCGACCGATCAGACGGCCGCGCGCGCCTATGCCGCGATCCTGCAGCAGATCACCGGCGAGCAGCCGACGGTGGTGCTGTCGGACGAGGCGGAGGCCTCGGGCCGCATCGAGGAGTTCTCGAAAGACACGAGCCGGTGGATGGTAGCCGTGCGCATGGTGTCGGAGGGCGTCGACGTGCCGCGCCTCGCGGTCGGCGTGTATGCGACGAGCGCGTCCACGCCGCTCTTCTTCGCGCAGGCGATCGGTCGATTCGTGCGTGCCCGTCGTCGTGGCGAGACCGCGAGCGTGTTCCTCCCGAACGTGCCGCAGCTGCTCGCCCTGGCGAACGAGATGGAGCGCCAGCGCGATCACGCGCTCGACCGCGACTCCGACGACGGCGACGAGTGGAACGCCGAAGAAGACCTGATGGACGCCGCAGAGCGTGAGGACAAGGCGTCCGACGCGCTCACCGAGGAGTTCACCTACCAGGCGCTCGGGTCGCGCGCGCACTTCGACCGCGTACTGTACGACGGCAAGGAGTTCGGCCAGCTCGCCGTCCCCGGCACTCCCGAGGAGGAGGAGTTCCTGGGACTGCCGGGACTGCTCGAGCCCGAACACGTGCACGAGCTGCTGATGCAGCGGCAGGCGCGCCAGAGCCGCCACCGCAACGTTCGCGAGGCGCAGGAATCCGCCGCGGGGCCGGAGGCCGAGCCGGCACTGCCTCAGGCACTGCATCGCACGCTCAAGGAGCAGCGCCAGCTGCTCAACAGCCTCGTCGGCCTCTATGCGCGGCAGTCCGGCGAAGCGCACGGTCTCGTCCACGCCGAGCTGCGCCGCATCTGCGGTGGCCCTGCGGTGTCGCACGCCACGGTGGCTCAGCTGCAGGCGCGCATCGACGTGCTGCGCAAGCGCGTGCACTCCTGACGTCGCCGCTCGCCGCGCCGAGACTTCCCGGCATGTCGGCGAGTTCTTCGTTCGAATCGCGGTGGCGCGTTCCTGTGCCGCCGCAGCGGGCGTGGGCAGAGCTCGTGCGCGCGCTCGCACCCGGCACGGGCCCCCGATGGTGGCCTGGCGTCACGCTGCTCATGGCGCCCCGGCGGCTGCTGCCGGGCGAGCGCATGACGGTGGTGGTGCGCAGCCCTCTCGGGTACCGGCTGCGGATGCGACTGGAGTTCACCGAGGTCGACCGGGGTCGTGCGATCGCCGCGCGCAGCGACGGCGACCTGCAGGGGAGCGGGCGGGTGGAGATCCGTGCCGACGGGGCCGCGGCTGGGCCCAGGCGCCCAGAAGCTCCGGGCGACGCGCCAGCGGAGCGTGGAGGGGGGCGTGAGGACCGTCGTCGTGTTCCAACGGGACGTCGAGACCCGACGCGCATGGATGAACGCGACGGCGTGGGCGCTGCGGCCCGCGTTCGAGCGCGCGCACGCGCGCGTCATGGACCGAGGGGAGGAAGGGCTGCGGGCGGCACTGGCCGCCGACTGACGTTCGGAGGTCCGAAATGCTGGCAATCCTCGGCTTCGGCGCGTCCGCGATCCGGGCGCTGACTAGCGTGGACGGGTCCGATCCCCGACTGGAGGCCCTGTGAGCGCGCCCGCCGCACCGACCGACCGCGACTGTCGCCGCTGGGCGCAGTACCTCGTCAACGAGCGCGCTGAGGCGCACGTGTACCGCGAACTCGCAGACCGGCGCACCGGCGAGGAGCGCGGGATCCTGCTCGCCCTCGCGGAGGCGGAGGGCCGGCACGAGGCCCACTGGCTCGACCTTCTCGGCGGCGCACCCGCGAGGCTGCCGCGACCCGATGTGCGGACGCGCCTGCTGGGGTGGATGGCCAAGCGCTTCGGCTCGATCTTCGTGCTGGCGCTCGCGCAGAACGCCGAGGCACGTTCGCCGTACGACGACGAGCCTTCCGCGACGGCCCGGATGGCGGCGGACGAGAAGATCCACCACGAGGTCGTCCGCGGTCTCGCCGCGCGCGGTCGCCGGCGACTGTCGGGCACTTTCCGCGCCGCGGTGTTCGGCGCGAACGACGGCCTCGTCTCGAACCTCGCCCTCGTCATGGGTATCGGCGCGACGGGTGTCTCGAGCCAGTTCGTGTTGTTCAGCGGTATCGCCGGGCTCCTCGCCGGGGCGCTCTCCATGGGCGCGGGCGAGTTCGTCTCGGTGCGTTCGCAGCGCGAGCTGCTCGCCGCGACCGAACCGAGCGACTATGCCGACGGCGCGATCCCGCACCTCGACATCGACGCCAACGAGCTCGCGCTCGTGTACCGCACGCGGGGGATGCCGGAGGCCGAGGCGTCCGCGCGCGCCCGCCGCCTCATCGAAGCCGCACACGCGGCCGGCCAGGGGCGCGCCGATACCGGTCCGGTCGAGGTCGCCGCGCACGGCGACGTCGTGGGCAGCGCGTGGGGC
>NZ_RRYE01000244.1 GCF_004010105.1 Microbacterium sp. CPCC 204701 | reverse complement strand
GACGGCGGCGCCCTCGGCGATGCCGAGCGTGCGCAGCAGACCCGCGCGCTCGGTCTCGTCGCGCTCGGCGGTGAGCGCCTTCGCGTCGTCGGTCGCGACGGCGACGATCGTTCCGGCGACCTCGACCGCGTCGCCCACGCCCCGCACCCCCAGGACCGCACGCAGCGTGGAATCGCGGCGCGTGCGGGCCGCGGCATCCGTCGCGAGCCGCTGCGCCATGCCGATGTGACGCTGCGCATACCGGGCCGACTGCTCGGCGACGACGGGATCGGCGCCGGTGCGCTGCACGATGAGCGACGCGACGTCGTCGATGTCGGGTTCGCGCAGGCGGAGCGTCCGCACCCGCGAGCGGATCGTCGGCAGGAGGTCGGCGTCGCTGGGTGCGCACAGCACCCACACCGTGCGCTCGGGCGGCTCTTCGAGCGCCTTCAGGAGCACGTTCGACGTGCGCTCGGCCATGCGGTCGGCGTCTTCCATGACGATGACGCGGTACCGGCCGAGCGACGGCGAGAAGTACGAGCGCTCGACGAGCGCGCGCGCATCCTTGATCGAGATGATGACGCCCTCGGTGCGCAGCGCCGTGAGGTCGGGATGGGTGCCGGCCAGCACCTGGCGCATCGCAGGCTCGTCGCCGGGCTCGGCGATCAGGGCCGCCGCGAACGCGTAGGCGAGGGTCGAACGTCCCGATCCGGGCGGCCCGGTGATGAGCCACGCATGCGTCATCGACACGGGATCGGATGCCGCCTCACGCAGCGCCGCGACCGCCTCCTGCTGCCCCCACACCGCGCCCCAGGGGACCTCGGTCGCCGGCGAGGTCGCGCCGGTCGCCTCTTCGACTGCGGCGACCGGTTCCATGCCGCCCAGCCTAACCGCGGCCGGGGACGCCGCGACGCGGGTCGCCTCGGACTTCAGCATCCCTTCTCTCAGGACAGCAACCCTTCTCTCAGAACAGGTGATCTGGCGAATGCAGGACGATTCGCCGCGGATCGTCCTGCGTCCGCCAGATCACCTGTTTTCGGCAGGAGAAGGAGACGGATGCTGCAGCCGGCGCCTGCGACAGGACTAGAGCAGGGGCTGCACCCGGTCGCGCACCGCCGTGGCGAGCTCGTCGGCGGGGAGCGCGGCGTCAAGCACGAGGAAGCGCTCCGGCTCGGCGGCGGCGAGAGCGAGGAACTCCTCGCGCACGCGCGCATGGAAGCTCTCGCGCTCGGCCTCGAGCCGGTCGAACGGCTTGTCGTCGGCGTCGAGCCGTACGCGTGCGGCGACCAGGTCCAGGTCGAGGAGCACCGTGAGGTCGGGAAGCAGGCCGCCGGTCGCCCACAGCGACAGGTCGCGCACCTCCTCGCGTCCGAGCACGCGCCCGGCGCCCTGGTAGGCGACGGACGAGTCGAGATAGCGGTCCTGGATCACGACCTCGCCGCGCGCCAGCGCGGGCCGCACGACCGTGTCGATGTGGTGGGCGCGGTCCGCCGCATAAAGCAGCGCCTCGGCGCGGGGAGCGACCTCGCCGCGGTGATGCAGGACGATGTCGCGGATGAGCACCCCCACCTCGGTGCCGCCGGGCTCGCGCGTGCGCACGACAGTGCGTCCGGCATCCGTCAGCCTTCTCTCCAGTAGCGCGGCCTGAGTCGTCTTGCCGACACCGTCGCCGCCCTCGAACGTGATGAACAGGCCAGCGTCCGTCGTCACTTCTTGGCCGGCGCTTTCTTCGCCGTCGTGCGACGCGTGGGACGCTTCGCCGGACCCTTCGCACGCTTGTCTGCGAGAAGCTGCACAGCGCGCTCGAAGGTGACCTCCATCGCGTCCTCGCCGCGCGGGATCGTCGCGTTCGTCTCGCCGTCGGTGACGTACGGGCCGAAACGGCCGTCCTTGAGCTTGATCGGCTTGCCGCTGGTGGGGTCGGCCTCGAACTCCTTGAGCGCCGAGCTCGCGCCGCGCGCCCCGTACTTCGGCTGGGCGTAGACCTCCAGCGCCTCCTCGAGCGTGATGTCGAAGATCTGCTGCTCGCTCTGCAGCGTGCGCGAGTCGGTGCCCTTCTTGAGGTAGGGACCGTAGCGGCCGTTCTGCGCCGTGATCGGCGTGCCCGTCTCAGGGTCGACGCCGACGGTGCGCGGGAGGTCGAGCAGCTTCAGCGCCGTGTCGAGGTCGATCGTGTCGACCGACATCGACTTGAACAGCGACGCGGTGCGGGGCTTGGGCGCCGCCTCCTTCTTCGCGCCGCGCTTCCTGGGAGCGGGCTCGGGCGCGACGCCGACGACCTCCCCGGTGTCGGGGTCGATCTCCTCCTCGGCGGGCGGGTCGGTCTCCTGCACGTAGGGACCGAAGCGTCCGTCCTTGACCACGACGAGCTTGGCGTTGGCGGGGTTCTCGCCCAGCACCCGGTCTCCCGCCACCGGCGCGTCGATGAGCTCCTGCGCCTTCTCGGGGGTCAGCTCGTCGGGGGCGAGGTCCTCGGGGATGTTGACGCGGCGCGGCTCGGCATCCGGATTCTCCTTGTCGGGCACTTCGAGATAGGGCCCGTACTTGCCGAACCGCAGGGTCGCGATGTCGCCGATCGGCGTGGAGTTGAGGGCGCGAGCATCGATCTCGCCGAGGTTGTCGACGATGTTGCGCAGCCCCACCTGCTCCTGCGAGCCGAAGTAGAACTCCTTAAGCCAGTCCTGGCGCTTCTGCTCGCCGCGTGCGATGGCGTCCAGATCGTCCTCGAGCGCGGCCGTGAAGTCGTAGTCGACGAGGTCGGCGAAGTGCTGCTCGAGCAGCCGGATCACGCTGAACGCGAGCCAGGTCGGGATGAGCGCCTGCCCTCGCTTGGTCACGTAGCCGCGGTTCAGGATGACGTCGATGATGCTCGCGAACGTCGACGGGCGGCCGATGCCCTTCTCTTCGAGCGCCTTCACGAGGCTCGCCTCGGTGTACCGGGGCTTGGGACTTGTCGCGTGTCCCTTGGGCTCGACGTCGCGCAGTCGCAGGACGTCGCCGACAGCCATCGCCGGAAGCGACTGATCGTCGGCCTTGTCGGCGTCGCCGCGCTTCTCGTCGCGGCCCTCTTCGTACGCCTCGAGGAAGCCCTTGAAGGTGTAGACGGTTCCGGATGCCGTGAACTCGGCGCGGCGACCGGCAGCAGCGACCTCGAGGGTCACCGTGGTCGTCTCGTACTTCGCGTCGGCCATCTGGCTGGCCATCGTGCGCTTCCAGATGAGGTCGTACAGCCGCAGTTCGTCGCGGTCGAGTTCACCCGACACCTGCGCGGGCGTGCGGAACGTCTCGCCCGACGGGCGGATCGCCTCGTGCGCCTCCTGCGCGTTCTTGCTATTGCTGCGGTACGTGCGCGGGTTGGGCGGAACGGCCCTGTCGCCGTACATCTCGACCGCCTGCGCACGTGCGGCCTGGACGGCCTGAGTCGACAGCGCGGTCGAGTCGGTGCGCATATAGGTGATGAAGCCCTTCTCGTAGAGACGCTGGGCGACGCTCATCGCGTGCTTCGCGCTCATCGAGAGCTTGCGGCCGGCCTCCTGCTGCAGCGTGGAGGTGGTGAACGGGGGCTTCGGGCTGCGCGTGCCGGGCTTGGACTCGAGACTGGTGACGGATGCCTCGCCTGC
The DNA here is from genome assembly GCF_004010105.1 of Microbacterium sp. CPCC 204701. Lineage (GTDB taxonomy): Bacteria > Actinomycetota > Actinomycetes > Actinomycetales > Microbacteriaceae > Microbacterium. Next base: position 1,079 of record NZ_RRYE01000244.1, on the reverse strand, counting down.
GCCCTCGATGGCGACTGCGAGCTCGCGCACCTGGGCCTCGTCGAGCACGAGGACGGCCTTCTTCAGCTCACCGCGGTCGTCGAAGTCCGTGCCGCGGGCGAGCACGGCGCCGTCGACGCGTGCGAGTCGGGTGGAGAAGGATTCGTCGAGCCCCTGCGGACGGTTCGGCGCCGCGACCGCCTCGATGTCCCAGTAGGACGCCGAGACGAACGCCATGCGCTCGCGCTCACGGTCGACGACCAGGCGGGTCGCGGCGGACTGCACACGGCCGGCCGAGGTGCCCTGCTGCACCTTGAACCAGAGAACCGGGCTGACGTCCCACCCGTAGAGGCGGTCGAGGATGCGCCGGGTCTCCTGCGCGTCGACGAGCGCGAGATCGAGCTCGCGCGTGTGGTCGACGGCGGCGCGGATCGCGTCCTTGGTGATCTCGTGGAACACCATCCGCTTGACGGGCACCTTGGGCTTGAGCGTTTCGAGCAGGTGCCACGCGATGGCCTCGCCCTCGCGGTCCTCATCGGTGGCGAGCAGGAGCTCGTCGGCTCCCTTCAATGCGCGCTTGAGCTCCGCGACGGTCTTCTTTCCGCGCTCGCTCTCGACGTAGTAGGGGTCGAAGCCGTTCTCGATGTCGATCGAGTACTTCCCGTACGCCTGCTTCTTGTCGGCCGGGATGTCCTTCTTGTCCGCGAGATCGCGGATGTGACCGACCGAGCTCAGCACCTCGTAGCCTTCGCCGAGATAGCCCTGGATCGACCTCATCTTCGTCGGTGACTCGACGATGACGAGCTTCTTGCCTTGTGCCAACGGGGGCGTCCTTTCTTCGACGCACACCATACACGCCACTACTCGGTGCAGTCGCTGTGAGGTCTGATCATGGGGGCGGGCCGGCTCTCGCCGACGCGGTCGCGGTGAGTGGCCCCACCCGGAGCGCGACGGTGACCGTCGCGACGAGGACGTCGAGGTCGCACGCCTGTACCCGCGCCCCGCCTGTCGCTGCGACCTCGGCCGCCCTCTCGCACGGTACACCCGACACGGCGCCGGACGCCGCGTCCGCCGCAGCGAGCGCAGCGGCGTCGGCCGCG
>NZ_RRYE01000243.1 GCF_004010105.1 Microbacterium sp. CPCC 204701 | reverse complement strand
CGGCGCGCGCCGACGCGCGTGCGGCATCGGTCGTCGTGACGTCGCGCGGGCGCGCCGCAGCGCGCACTGCCGATGCGGGCCGTGCCGCCCCGACGGCGACCCCGCTGTTCTGATGCCTCTCGCCGAACGACGCGAGTGCCCGTCGGTATGCGGCGCTCTCGGCTCGAGCCGATACGCCTCCCCGGGGTTTCGAGTCACGCCGCAGGTGTCGGCACGCGGAAGACGAAGCGGTCCTCCGGTGACCACACATGCTCGTCGTCGCAGCGGTAGCCGCGCAGCCATGCCTGGTCGTCGACGACTCGAAGGTAGAAGCCCTTCGGATACTCGATGTCGTCGCTCAGCGGCTCCGCCGCGACCGTGAGCGCACCGGCCGGTGCACGTCCCGACGACATGACGCTGTCAGGCGCTGCCGCCTGCTGCGAAAGCGCGAGGCGGAGATAGGGCGCGGTGTCTGCAGAGCACAGCCTCAGGCCCAGCCTCTGCGCAGCCTCGTAGATCTCGGGCAGGGTCGCGCCGTCGGCAAGACCCAGATCGGCGACCGTCCGTTCTGCGAGCACCACAGCTTGCGCAGCGCCGTGCTCGTCGAAGATCGCGTCGTCGAGGAGGGTCTCGGCATGAGGATTCAGCACGATGCCTTGTGCCGCAAGCTCGCTCTTCAGCTCGGACCTCGAAAGTCCGCCGACGGCGACCTCCCATTCCCCCGCCCGGGATGCCTCTGCCATCTTCTCTCCCTTGCGCACGACGGCACGGTGGCCGAAACCCGAGCATACGTGCGATCCCTCAACCGCCGCGCAAGCACCGTCAGACGAGTGCCGTGACGGGCTCAGCGGCCCGGGGCATCGCACGACCGGTGGCCCTCGCCGCCGGCGGGATGACCGCATCCGTCGTCACGAAGTCGATAGCCGGGTCGAGGAACACGTCGGTGCTCAGGATGCGGCTGTGCCCCAGGCCCTTCGTGGTGAGCAGGGTCGCGCCCGGGTTCGCGTCGGCGATGCGCGCCGCCTCGCCGAACGGCACCATGCCGTCGCGCTCGTCATGCGCCACCAGCAGCGGCGTCCCCGACGGCAGCGGGCGACGCACGGCGCTGAGCCACGCGAAGGGATCCTCGTCGTCCGGAAAGTACGTGCGCGCGAAGCGGCCCGTCATCTCGCGCGTGACGCGGTCGCTGTAGCGGAGCATCGTCTGGAACTGCGCGAGCAGCAGCTCGGCATCCGCCGGCGACGCCACGGTCACGACCCGATCCGCCTCGAGGCCTCCGGCGACCGACACGAGTGACCCGAGACCGCCGAACGCGGCCTGAGCGGCAGCATCCGTTTCTCCGCGGCGAACGCGCGAGAGGGGCCGGACTCGCTCGCATCGGCGTGCACAGAATCGGACACTTTCGCAGACACGCCGATGACGGATGCCGCCACGCGGCGTGTCGGCCGAGATCTCCTATTCTGTGTACTGGGCCGGGCGACACGCCACAGGGCGGGCGCATCGTTCGGGTGCGCCCCGCCCTGTGGCGGGCTCAGTTCCGGACAGCCGGTCAGCGCGTCCAGGGCCCGTGCTTGGCGCCGGGCTCGTCGGCGCGGCTCCACCACCGGGCTGTATAGGTGACGCCGTCGTGCACGACCTGGTCGCCCTTCAGGTAGATGCGGTCGGCGTACCAGTCCTGCACGGTGGCGGGGTCGACACCGCATGCCGTCAGGGTGCTCCACGGTCCGCGAACGGACGCGCCGGGCTCGTCGCCCTTCGCATACCACTGCGCTTCGAACACGCGCCCGTCGAGGAACACCAGCTCTCCCCCGCGATACGTGGTCTGCGCGTTCCAGGCCGTGGCTGCGGCATCCGGGGTCTGCGCGCACAGCAGGGAGGCCGAACCCGCCACCGGCCCAGGTGCCGCCGCCCGCAGCACGCCGGCCGAGGCTGCGGCGAGGTCGCCCGCGACGTCGTTGCCGATCTCCCAGAAGTCGACGCCGCCGAGCCCCTTCGAGATCGCCCACGCCGTCTTCTCGGCCACCGCGAGTTCGTCGTCGAACGACCAGAACTCGCGTGCTGCGGGATCGTACCCCCACGTCGCGTTGAACGCGCCGTCCGCGGTGTACTCGTGGTGGATCTCGAGGTCGCGCGCCTTCAGCTGGTCCCATGTGATCTGACCGAGGCCGCCGCCCGAGACGCTCCACGGCTCGGGCTCGGCGTCGCGCCATCCCTGCCCGTAGGCCGCGAGCCCGAGGTTGAGCTTCGCCGGGTCGACGCCCGCGTTGACGTACGAGGCGACGACGGTGTCGAGGCCGAGTCCCCAGTTGTGCGCCGGGTCGCCGGAGACGTTGCCCTGGTGGCCGGTCTCGGCCGCCCATGAACCCCACAGGTCGTAGCCCTGCAGGTTGCCGTAGTCGAGGTTCGCCCACAGCTCCGGCGTGTTCCAGCCGCCTGCGGCGATCTGCGTCGGACCGGCCGGGAGGAACGCCGAGATCTCGTATTCGGCGCCGGTCTCGCTCTCGAGCGCGTCGAGCTGCGCGCGCAGCTCGGCGACGAACGCGATGAAGTTGGCCTTGTCGTTGACGGGGTCCACGCTGTTGCCGACCTCCTGCGCCCAGTCGGGTGCGCCCGGCCACTCCCAGTCGAGGTCGAAGCCGTCGAAGATCCCGGCGGCGACGCCGTCGCCGCCGCGGCCGTCGATCTCGGGCAGGTTGCCCCGGATGTAGAGGTCGATGCACGACTCGGCGAGGCCCGCACGCAGCTCGGGCGTCGCCACCGCCTTCGAGAACGACTTCGACCACGACCAGCCGCCGAGCGAGATGTTGACCTTGAGGTCGGGGTAGAGGCGCTTCAGCTGCCTGAGCTGGTTGAAGTTGCCGGCGAGCTTCTGCTTCTTGCCATCGGCGAGGCCGAGCACCGACTGCTGGGCGGTGAAGGCGTGCACGAAGTCGCTGTCGGCGTCGCCGGCCGTGTCGGTGAGTCCGGGCCCGGCGGCCGGCGTGTCGGAGATGAAGCACGTGTGCGGCTCGACCTCGTCGAGACCTTGCACGTCGGCCGCGCGCGCGGCGTCGAGCGCCGCCTGGTCGCCGGCGATGTTGCCGAACGAGTAGTTGAGATGGGTGAGGTCCTCACCGGCGGCGGTGTCGACGAACAGCCGCTTGATCGTGGCCTGGGCCTCGCCGGTCGCGCGCCATTGACCGTAGTAGCCGACGTTGCGGTAGCCGTTGAGGGTCGTGGTGGGGGTGGATTCTTCCGGAACGGCGACGGCGGGGGATGCCGCGACCAGGCCGGCGACGAGTGCTCCGGCGACGGCGGCTGCGAGAGCCGGGATTCTGCGGGGGGACACACAAGCTCCTTCGATTGCGGTTGGGAGGCATCCGTCGGGATCATTTAGGTAAGCGTCCTAACAAATGCGCATGCTCATTCTGGCATGAGCCGCCGCGCCAGGGGAAGACCCCGGCCTGCTTCCGCCGCCGCGCCGTTCAGCGAGTCGCGCGAAGCTCGTCGAGAATCGGGCCGCCCGGGCGGGCTTCGTCGAACGGCGCCTCGATCTCGGCGCGCTCGAGCAGCTCGACCAGACGCGCCCGGCGCTGTCGGGTGACGAGGGTCACCACCGTCCCCGCGCGGCCGGCGCGCCCGGTGCGGCCCGCGCGATGCAGATAGGCCTTGAACTCGTCGGGCGGATCGGCCTGGATCACCAGATCGATGTCGTCGACATGGATGCCGCGCGCCGCGACATCCGTCGCCACCAGCACACCGACCTTGCCGGAGGTCAGACGCTCGAGGTTGCGCGTGCGGCGCGCCTGATCGAGGTCGCCGTGGAGGGCGAGCGCGCGGACGCCGGCCTGCTCGAACTGCTCGGCCAGCATCTCGGCGTACGCGCGGGTGCGGGTGAAGACGAGCGTCTTGCCCGGGCGGTCGACCAGCGCGCGCAGGATCTCGGCCTTGTGGCGGTGGTCGACGACGAGCACGCGATGGTCGATCGCCGCGGTCGCCTGGGTCTCACCCGCCACCTCGTACACCGCCGGATCGGCGAGGAACTCGGCCACGAGCGCCTCGACCTCGCGATCGAGCGTCGCCGAGTACAGCAGCTTCTGCGAGCGCCGGGGCGTCCGGCGCAGCAACCGCTGGACCGCTTCGACGAACCCGAGCTCGCTCATGTGGTCGGCCTCGTCGAGCACGATGACGCGGATGGCGGAGAGGTCGAGTGCGCCCTGCTCGACGAGATCCTCGATGCGGCCGGGCGTGCCGATCACGATGTCGATGCCCTTTTTGAGCGCACCGAGCTGGCGGCCGTGCGAGACACCGCCGTAGATCTGAGTCGTGAACAGCCCGACGCTCCGCGCGATCGGCTGGATCGTCGCGTCGATCTGCAGCGCGAGCTCGCGGGTCGGCGCGAGGATCAACGCGCGCGGCGCGCGGCCGATCTCGCGCTTGTGCCCCGCCTGCGAGCGCAGCACGCTCTCGACGAGCGGGGCGCCGAACGCGATCGTCTTGCCGGAGCCGGTCCGCCCGCGCGCGAGCACGTCGCGTCCTTCGAGGATCGAGGGGATCGTGGCCGCCTGAATGGCGAACGGATGCCGCGCCCCGAGCTCGTCGAGCGCCTTGACGATGTTCTGACCGAGCCCGAGGTCGCCGAAGGTCGCGTCGGCGAGGTCGCCGGGGGCGACGGCCTGAGCGTCGAGGCGCTGCGGCGCCGCGGGCCGGGCGCCGCTCCGCTGAG
>NZ_RRYE01000242.1 GCF_004010105.1 Microbacterium sp. CPCC 204701 | reverse complement strand
CGCCGCACCCGCGGCCGACCGGGCCGCTGTGCTCGCCGACGCCGCGCGCGCCCTCGAGGCGCGACGGGGCGAGCTCATCGAGGTTGCGGCGTCGGAGGCCGGGAAGGTGTTCTCGGAGGCCGACGTCGAAGTGAGCGAGGCCGTCGACTTCGCGAACTACTACGCTGCGACGGCACGCGAACTCGACAGCGTGAGCGGTGCCGTGTTCGAGCCGGCCCGGCTCACGGTGGTCGCGCCGCCCTGGAACTTCCCCATCGCGATCCCATCGGGCGGCGTGCTGGCGGCGCTCGCCGCGGGATCAGGGGTCGTCTTCAAGCCGGCGCCGCAGGCGCGACGCTGCGCCGCCGTCATCGCCGAGGCCCTGTGGGACGCCGGCGTCCCGCGCGAGGTGCTCTCACTCGTCGACATCGACGAAGGCGGCCTCGGCGAGGCCCTCCTCACCCATCCGCACGTGGATCGCGTCATCCTCACCGGCTCATGGGAGACCGCCGCACTGTTCCGTTCGTGGCGTCCCGACCTCGACCTGCACGCCGAGACGAGCGGGAAGAACGCGATCGTCATCATGCCTTCGGCCGACCTCGACCTCGCCGTCGCCGACCTCGTCAAGAGCGCGTTCAGCCACGCCGGGCAGAAGTGCTCGGCGGCGTCGCTCGCGATTCTCGTCGGACCCGTCGGGCATTCGCGGCGTTTCGCCCGTCAGCTGGTGGATGCTGTGACCTCGCTGCGCGTCGGACCCCCCTCCGATCCGCTGTCGGAGGTCGGGCCGGTGATCGAGCCGCCGCGCGGCAAGCTCGAGTGGGCGCTCACCACGCTCGACCACGGCGAACGGTGGCTCGTCGAGCCGCGGCTCCTTCGACAGGCTCAGGGACCGGGGGACGCGGGTCGGGCTCCGAGGGACTGGCCGGAGTACGCGGGCCGACTCTGGACCCCCGGCGTCCGCACCGGCGTGCAGCCGGGCTCGCGCTTCCACCGCGAGGAGTTCTTCGGGCCCGTGCTCGGCATCATGCACGCGTCGTCGCTGTCCCAGGCGATCGAGCTCCAGAACGGCGTCGACTACGGACTCACCGCCGGTCTGCACACGCAGAGCCCCGACGACCTCGCGCTGTGGCTCGAGCGCGTCGAGGCCGGGAACCTCTACGTCAACCGCGGCATCACCGGCGCGATCGTGCAGCGTCAGCCCTTCGGCGGCTGGAAGCGGTCGTCGGTCGGCGGCGGCGCGAAGGCCGGCGGCCCCAACTACCTCGTGGGGCTCGGGCGCTGGCGGGCCACGACCGGGGGCGTCGCCTCGACGTCGCTGCATCTGCGCGGGCTCGACTCGCGCATCACGGCGGTCATCGAGGCTGCGCAGCCGTCACTGGACTACGAGTCGTTCGAGTGGCTGCGCCGCGGCGCCCTGTCGGACGCCATCGCGTGGGACCGCGAGTTCGGCCGCGTCAAGGACGTCTCGCGCCTGGGCATCGAGCGCAACCTCTTCCGGTACCGCCCCGTGGCCTCGGTCGCGCTCCGCGCCACCTCCGACGCCACCTGGCCGTCGGTGCTCCGCGTCGTCGTCGCCGGGATCCGCGCGGGATCCGCCTCGTCGCTGAGTGCCCCCGTCGGGCTGCCGGCGGGCGTGCGCCGGGCTCTCGCGGACCAGGGGGTCGAGGTCTTCGTCGAGACGGACGAGCAGTGGATCGAGCGCATCACCCGGCCCGGCGACCCCGAGGATCCGCTGCTCGCCCAGGCCGAGGCATCCCGCACCCGTCCGTCGCGGGTGCGACTCATCGGGCCGCGCGAGAGCGTCGGAGCGCTGCGACGCTGGCTCTCGGCGGCCGTCGGCGGCGACCCCGACCTCGCGATCTACGACGGCGACGTGACGACCGCCGGGCGACTCGAGCTGCTGCCGTTCCTGCGCGAGCAGTCCGTCACGATCACCGCCCACCGATTCGGCCACCCCGACCCCTGGTCGGAGGACGCGATCTGAGGCCGCGGGCCGGGTGCGGCGGGTGATCCGGATGCCGTGCCCCGCGGCATCCGGATCATCCCAGCGGGTCTGCCCGCAGGTCTCTCACGTGGTAGAACTCCTGGTCCCAGAGGAGGTAGACCAGCCACGCCGGCAGGATGTACTCCGACTGGAGGTAGTCCTTCTGCGACGCGTGGATCTGCCAGCCCTCCATCTTCTTGCCGGTCTCGGCCGACATCGCGTACTCGGGATCGGGCTGGTTCTCGACGACGAGCCGCCCCTGCTCGCCGCCGAACATCTCGAGGGCCTTCGTCGGGCTGATCGTGTAGACGAGGTGGTCGGGACCCCGGTACGAGCCGCCCTCTTCGGCGAGCTGCGCGATGGCGAGCTCGGTCACGCGGCCCATCTCCATGTGGTCGAGGTGGCCGGTCGCCCCCGACTCCGGCCAGAAACCCACCACGACATCGGGCTTCACGCGCGTCATCGTGGCGACGAGCCGCTCGACCAGCTCGTCCTCGTCGGCCTCGGGCACCCCGCCGTCGGGGTAGTCCCACACCTCGTGCTCGTCGACGCCGAGGTTGAAGCTGTTCTTGAGCGCTTCGGCCTCGCGGACGATTCCGAGATCGTCCTTTCGAGCCACGACCGGAACCTGATGGCCTGCCTCCCCGCGCGTCGCGGTGACCATGGCGGTGTACGCGCCGTCCTGGCTCTTCGCGCGCCAGAACAGGCCGTTGACCGTCTGCTCGTCGTCCGGATGCGCGAAGACTCCCAGCACGCGTTCCCCTTCGAGTTCGCCGACGACCGAGTCGACGCCCTTCGCGGTCGGCATGTGGAAGAGGCTGCGACCGGCCCAGTACAGGCCGGCGAGCGCGACGACCAGGACGGCCGCGACGACGATGAGCGCGACCCAGCGTTTGCGCATGAGGACTCCGTGGTGCTCGTGGGCCAGAGCCGGCCCGGATTCCGCCCTCGGGTGGGCGGCGCCGTCGACGTCGACGGTCGAGGCATCCTAACCGGACGACGCCTCGCGGCCGATTTCCTCAGGGCGCGACCGTCGCGCGAGTGCCGGGATCCGTCGCAGACGCGGCCGGCATGGGGCGGATGCCTCGCACCAGCAGGTATCCGATCATCCAGAACTCGGCGACCGTCGCCGGAAGCGGCAGCCCGTCGACGAGCCAGGCGGGCGCGCCCGCCCAGCCGATGCCGACGACCGTGCCGGCCACGTATCCCGCGCCGCCGACGATGAGCAGCCAGCCCAGCAGTCGAGGCATCCGCGATGTGGAGAGGACGTAGGCGCCCATCGGGATCAGCCACAGCCCGAAGAAGAGGCCGCCCGCGGTCCAGAACGCCAGCGAGATCTGCAAGAGGAGCCCGACGCTGGCCGGGGCGCCCGCGTCGGCGGCGGAATCCTCGGCGACGCCGACCGCGGTGATCATCATCGCGGCGCTGCCGAGGATCGCCGCCGCATTCGCCATGCCGAACGTCGCGACGCCGAATGCGGCGGCGGGGCGGTCGTCGCGGAAGAGCGCGTAGAAGCCGAGCGCGGCCAGTGCCTGCGCGGCCACGACTCCGACCTCGAGCACGACCCACAGGTGAGCGAGGGCGGTGTGGGCCTCGAGCGCGGCGAGCGTCGCGGCGGGATCGCCCGCGATGTACAGCTGCGGGCGGATGACGAGGAATCCCGCCATCCCGAAGACGGCGAGCGCGAGGTACGCGGCACCGGTCCGGCGGGCGGTGCGAGTGAGGGTGTCCATGCGGAGGCTCCTTCGATGTGTAAAAGATTCTTGACATCGAACGCTACGGCGGGATATCGTCCGTGTCAAGAATCTTTTACTTGGGGAGGATGCCGTGGTCTACGAGGAACGCAACATCTGGTCGAGCCTGATCGTGACCGTCGTCGCGCTGGCCGTGTACGTGGTGGTCGTGCTGCAGCAGGCGGGCGACGGACCGCTCACCGAGGTCGACTGGCCGCCCATCATGCTGTGGACGATCGTCGGAAGCATCGGCGCGACGATCGTCGTCAGCATCCTGTGGGGGATGTTCGCGGGCATGCGGGATCCCGACGACGTCGGCAGATCCGACCAGCGCGATCGCGATATCGCCCACATGTCGACACGCGTCGGCCAGGCGTTCATGACCATCGCCGGACTCGGCGTGATCGTGCTGTGCGCCTTCGAGGCCGACTGGTTCTGGATCGCGAACGCGATGTTCTTCGGCTTCGCCGTCTCGTTCACCGTGGGCGCGATCGCGAGCGTCATCGCCTATCGCCGCGGGCTCGCGTGATGGTCAAGCCCACCAAGGTCACCAACTCCGTCCGCGCCGTCCGCGAGGCCGCCGGCATGACCCAGGCCGAGCTCGCCCGCCAGGTCGGCGTCACCCGCCAGACCCTCATCGCCATCGAGCAGGGCCGCTACTCGCCCACGCTCGAGCTCGCCTTCCAGATGGCCCGCGCCTTCGGCGTGGGTCTCGACGACCTCTTCGCCTACCCGGAGGACTGACATGAACACGCACGAGAACGACGCGGCGGTCGCGAAGACCGCGGTGCCCGCCACGATGACGGCCTGGCGGCAGCTGACATACGGCGGTCCGGATGCCGTCACGCAGGTCCGCATGGATGTGCCGCGGCCCGGGAGGGGAGAGGTGCTGCTGCGCGTGCGGGCGACCGCGCTCAACAGCGGCGACATCCACGTGATGCGCGGCGAACCCTGGGCGGTCCGGCTCGCGTTCGGGCTGCGACGCCCGCGCGTCGCGGTGCGCGGCATGGACGTCGCGGGCACGGTCGCGGCCGTCGGCGGCGAGGTCACCGGCTTCGCGGTCGGTGA
>NZ_RRYE01000241.1 GCF_004010105.1 Microbacterium sp. CPCC 204701 | reverse complement strand
CGCACGGTGCACGACGCGTGGACCAGCCCGTCGAGCACGGCGGCGTACGCGGGGTTTCGCACGACCGTTCCCGCCGCGGGGGGCTCGCCGTCCGGCATCCACAGCGCCGCCGACGTCGGCCAGTCTTGGCGGAACAGCTCCGCGACCCGCTCGATCGTCGCCGCGGCGCCTGGGACGAGGGGATGCCCGTCACGGGCGTACCCGATCGCGTAGCCGAGGACGTCTGAGAGCTCCCACGTGCCGTGGTCGCGCAGCAGCAGCAGCCATGCGTCGACGGCGCCCGGGACGGCCGCCGCAAGGGCTCCGCCACCCGGCACGAGGTCAAGGCCCTCGCCGCGGTAGTGCTCGATCGTGGCCCCTGATGGGGCGGGCCCCTGCCCCATCAGGACCGTCGGGGCCGGGGCATCCTGCTGCTGGAAGATCGCGACGAGATCGCCGCCCGGTCCGTTCAGATGCGGCTCGACCACGTGCAGCACGAACGCGGCGGCCACCGCGGCGTCGAATGCGTTGCCGCCCCGTTCGAGCACCGACTGCGCCGAGGCCGTGGCGAGCCAGTGCGTGGACGCCGACATCCCGAACGTGCCCGACAGAGTGGGCCGCGTGGTGAACGCGGAGGGCGCGGTGTACGTCACGAGCGGATCGGCGGCGGGGTCAGCGACCCGGGTTCAACCGGGCGATCCAGGCCTCGACCTCGTCCGCCGTGCGCGGGATGGCGGCGGAGAGGTTCACCGGGCCGTCGGCGGTCATGAGGATGTCGTCCTCGATGCGCACGCCGGTGCCGCGGTACTCCTCGGGCACGGTGAGGTCGTCGATCTGGAAGTACAGGCCCGGCTCGATCGTGAACACCATGCCGGGCTCGAGGACGCCGTCGTAGTACATGTCGCGGCGCGCCTGCGCGCAGTCGTGGACGTCGATGCCCAGGTGGTGGCTCGTGCCGTGCACCATGTACCGGCGATGGTGACCGCCCTGATCCGCGTCCAGCGCCTCTTCGGCACTGACCGGCAGGAGTCCCCACTCGGCCACGCGATTCGCGATCACCGTCATGGCCGCTTCGTGGACCGAGCGGAACTTCACGCCCGGTCGCGCCGCCGCGAACGCCGCATCCGCAGCTTCGCGCACCGTCTCGTAGATCTTGCGCTGGATGTCGGTGAAGCGACCGTTGACCGGAAGCGTCCGCGTGATGTCGGCGGTATAGAGGCTGTCGACCTCGGCGCCCGCGTCGATGAGGATGAGGTCTCCCGGCATCACCGCGCCGTCGTTGCGCGTCCAGTGCAGGTAGCAGGCGTGCGGCCCGGAGGCCGCGATCGTGTCGTAGCCGACCGCATTGCCGTCGCTGCGCGCCCGCTGATGGAACACGCCCTCGACGACGCGCTCGCCGCGGGGGTGCGCGAGGATTCCCGCAAGGTTCGCCACGATGTCGTCGAAGCCGTTCGCCGTCACCTCGACCGCGAGCCGCATCTGCTCGATCTCGTACGCGTCCTTGACCAGGCGCAGCTCCGACACGAAGCGCGTAAGGTCGTCGTCCTCGTCGAGGACGACATCGCCGTCGCGCGACTCGAAGTCGTCGACGTGCGCGGTCGCCAGCGCGAGATCGGCGGCCACCCCGGCCAACGCGGGCCGCGGGCCGATCCAGAATTCGCCGATCGAGGCATCCGAGTAGAACTCGCTCGTGGTGCGATCGGCGCGCTCGCGGAAGTACAGCGTGACGTCGTGGCCGCCCGCGGTGTTCGGCTCGAAGACCAGCACCGAGCCCGGCTCGGAGTCAGCGGCCCACCCGGTGAGGTGCGAGAACGCCGAGTGCGCCCGGAACGGGTAGTCGGTGTCGTTGCTGCGCTGCTTGAGCTCGCCGGCGGGGATCACGAGACGCTGGCCGGGGAACGCTGCGGATACCGTGTCGCGGCGTGTCGCGGCGAACGCTGCCTGAGCGCGGGCGGAGGGCGTGGAGTCGGGACGCTCCGCCCAGCCGGTCGAAATGGTGTCGAGGAATCCCTGCCCGTACGGCTGGCGCCGGTTGGTGGTCGTCGTGGGCTCGGTTGTGGAGGAGCCGGCCTCGGGTGCGGCGATCGTGTCGCCCGCGGTGCCCGTGGTCCGGTCGGCTGCGCTGCTCATACCTCAAGTCTGGCACGCCGCGGAACCGGCGGGCAGGCGTCAGCCGGCGGGCTCGTACTGCACGATGAGGGGTCGGTGGTCCGAGCCCGATTCGTCGAGCGATCGGAGCACGACCGAGCCGGAGGCGCGCCAGTGCCGCGACGCCATCACGTGGTCGATGGGGGCGCCGAGCAGCGGGTGGATGCCGACCGACCAGGTTCCGAGTGCGCCGTTGCCGGTCGCGAGGGCGCCGTCGGTGCAGTGCCCGAGCGTGGCGCCGCCCATGCCGAGGCCTGACATGTGGTCGACCGTCGCGTTGAAGTCGCCGGCCATGATGACGTTCGTGTCGCCGCACTGATCGGCCAGCCATCGGAGATCGTCGCGCCAGCTCTGCATGTAGCTGGGGCGCGGAGCGACCGCGTGGACGGCCACCACGACCGGTCCGTCGCCCGTGGTGGGCATCGCCACCGCGCTCGGCACGGTGGAGGTGTTGCTGCTGCCGTCGAGCGAGGACTCGATGACGGCGTAGTCGCCGAGCTCGGGCGAGATGAGCAGGGTCGTGGAGCCCGCATCCCACTCCGTCGAGTGGTCTTCGGCATGGTGGGCCCACATGCGGTGGCCGAGGTCGCGCATCGCGATCGCGACCTTCTCGCCGGTCTCGATCGTGGTCTCGGGGAGGGCCACGATGTCGGCATCCATCGCCACCGCGATCTTGGCGATCGTGTCGGGCGAGGTCGCGGGCCCCGCGGTGTTCCACGTCATGACCCGCACGCTCTCCTCGGCCTTGACCGGGAGCGGCTCGGTGCCGGTGCCGCCGCGCAGCACGATGATCGACCCGTTCGCGACCACTGCGAGCCCGGCAACGAGGGCGAGGGCGAGGGCGAAGCCGCGCACCGGACGCGCGATGGCCAGCAGCAGTGCCAGCACCAGAGCGGCGGCGAAGAAGAGCACGACGATCCCCCGGAACGAGACGACCTGGGCGATCGGGAAGACGCGCTCGACGCGGAAGAATCCCGGCCATGTCACGACCGCCGCCGCGATCGCGCAGAGCACGGTCGCGAGGATACCGAGCAGGCGAAGCACGTCGGCGACTCTATGCGAGCAGGCTGGGAGATCCGTAAGCACGGCCCCCGCGGGCCGCAGCGATACCCTCGGAGGATGCCGGGGACGCATCGCTTCGAGGGTCCGAGCGACCTGCACCTGCACTCGGCGTATTCCGACGGCACGCAGCCGCCGGCCGAAGTCATGGCCTCGGCGCACGCGCACGGCCTGCGCACGGTGGCGCTCACGGACCACGACACCACCTCGGGCTGGGCAGAGGCGGCCGAGGCGGCGGCGTCCCTCGGTATGACGTTCCTGCCCGGGATGGAGCTGTCGGCGCGGCACGAGTGGCGCAGCGTCCATGTGCTGGCGTACCTGCTGGATCCCGACGCGCCGGCGCTTCGCGCCGAGACGACCCGCATCCGCTCGTCGCGGCTCGATCGCGCACGGCTCATGGCCGATCGCATCGCACGTGACTACGACCTGCTGTGGGACGACATCCTCGCGCAGACCGGCGACGGCGCGACCGTCGGGCGCCCGCACATCGCCGACGCGCTCGTCGCGCGCGGCCTCGTTCGTGACCGCGCCGAGGCCTTCTCGGGCATCCTCAGCCCGGGCGGCGACTACTACGTCGCGCTGTACGCGCCAGACCCCGTCACGGCCGTCGAGCTCGTGGTCGGCGCCGGGGGAGTGCCCGTGATCGCGCACCCCGCGGGCCGCGCGGGGCTGCTCCCGGCGAAGCTCCTGGGAAGGATGCTGGATGCCGGCCTCGCCGGCTTCGAGCTCGGCCATCGCGAGAATCGGGAGCCGGGGCTGAGCAGGCTGCGGGAGCTCGCCCGGACGCGAAACCTCATCGTGACCGGGTCGAGCGACTACCACGGACTCGGCAAGCCCAACCAGCCGGGCGAGCACACCACGGACGACGCGATGGTCGCCCGCATCGTCGAGCGCGCGACCGGCAACGCCCCCGTCTATCCGTGAGGCGGACGAGGGCGTTGCCGCGCGGTCGGGTGTCAGCCGAGCGCCTTCGCCTTCAGCGCGTCATACTCCGCCTGCGAGATGGTGCCCGCGTCGAGGAGGGACTTCGCCTTGGCGATCTCGTCGGCCGGGCTCGCGCCCGAGGCGCCGCCGGCGAGGGACTTGATATAGGCGTCCTGCGCCTGCTGGATATGCTGCGCCTCCTTGGCACTGCGCTCCGCCATGCCCCTGCCACGGGCGATGAGGTAGACCAGCAGCGTCAGGAACGGCACGAAGATCAGGAAGATGATCCAGACCGCCTTGAGCCAGCCGTTCAGCTTGTGGTCACGGAACAGGTCGCCGATCACGGCGAACAGCGCGAACAGATAGGCGACGAAGAAGAACGCCCACAGGAACCACCAGATGATGTCCCAGAACGATCCCCAGAACCCCTGGTACTGGTACCCGGTGTTCATGACTTCGATGAAGTGCACGATCGGCCTTTCTACAATGCGAGGTCACGGCGCGAATCCGCGCCGCTCGCGCTCACCATAGCGCCGATGCGGGCATCGGTGGGGGTGCAGATCGTGTGAAATCCGCCCGGTCAGGCGCCGACGGGGGCGCCTCCGGCGGGAGCTGCACCGCCGCGACGACGGCGCCGGCGCGGGGCGGGCTTGCCGTCGTGGTGCT
>NZ_RRYE01000240.1 GCF_004010105.1 Microbacterium sp. CPCC 204701 | reverse complement strand
CGCGCGGCTCGCGTGCACGCCGCGCGACGTGGCCGAGCGCGTCGCACGTGCCGCGGAGTCGAAGCGGCCCCGCGCGCGGTATCGCGTCGCGCCGTCGGCGATGCTCATGCTGTCGCTGCGCCGCGTGCTGTCCGAGCGCGCATTCGAGCGGGTGCTGCGCACCCAGTTCCCCTCGCCGCGGCCGTAGCCGCACTCGGACCGCGACGACTCAGTCGTGCCGGCGCGGACCGTGCCGCGGCATCCGTTCTTCCTCGCGAGGCCGTCGCGAACCGGTGGGGTCGCTCCGACGACCCTCGCGACGGGCCAGTCTGCCGTCGGCGAAGAGCCACGCAGGGCGCGGCTCGATGAGCGGCCGGAACAACCACCGGACGGGCTTGGTGGCCAGGCCCAGTGCGATCACCAGCGACAGCAGGACGACCAGCGGCAGCCAGATCCAGGTCGGCTCGGCATTGCGCAGCAGCCCGTTCTCGCGGAACGGGTACAGCACGAACGAGTGCAGCAGGTAGACGTACATCGTGTACTGGCCGAAATGCGTCCACCAGTGGCCGCCGCGCGGCACCAGTGCGAAGAACGCGGCCGACAGCACCAGCGCGACGGCCATGAGCCCGAGGCGCACGCCGCCCGCCCACCACTGCGTGCCGCCGATCGCGGCGTAGTTCTCGTCGTAGAACAGCCACTCGCGCAGGTTCATGGACCGCCAGCCGTCGACGAAGAACCAGGCGGCCCAGCCCGCGACGGCGAACAGGCCGAGTCCTCCCGCGAGCACCCACCACGGCCGGCGGTCCAGCAGGGCGAAGCGCGCGACGATGTCGTGCTCGCGCAGCCACCAGCCGAGAGTGAAGAACGGCAGGAGGCCCAGCGTCCGCGACAGCGAGAACGTCGAGTCGATCCCCGCGACGTAGCCCGCGCCGATCGAGATGGCGACCGTCCATGCGAGCGGCCAGCGCAGGAGCGCCAGATAGGGCAGCACGAGGCGGAAGATCCCCAGTGCGAGCAGGAACCACAGCGTCCAGGAAGGCTCGGTGAGATCGGCGGTGGCCCGCCCCTCGATGAGCCACTTCGTCAGGGTCCACAGCCCCTCGAAGATGACGTAGGGCACCAGGATGTCGGTGATCACGCGGGCCATCTGGGTCTTCGTCGGCGCGTCGGACTTCGAGAAGTACCCCGAGATGATGGCGAACGCAGGCATGTGGAACGCGTAGACGACGAGATACAGCCCGAGCGCGATGTCGGAGTCGTAGGTCAGCCGCTGCACCGCGTGCCCGAGCACCACGAGCACGATGCAGGCGAACCGCGCGTTGTCCCAGAACGGCAGGCGACGGCGGGGTCGGGCGACGGATCCCGTCGGCGTCGCCGCGGTGGGCGGCGGGCTGCTTCCGGTCATCGTCCACCCCCTCGCTGCGCGCTGACCAGACTAGTCCTCACGCGCCGCTCCGCTCCGCGCGCACCGCCGGGTCGCGGAGGGCGGTAGTCTCGTCGGCGCGATGACGACGATCGACGACGCGCTGCAGCGCGACCTGGCCATCCCGGACCTCGACTGGCATGTGTTCCCACCCGCCACCGAGCGTGACGTGTTCGAGGCGCCGAGCGGGAGCCTCGCGCGCGTGCGTCTCGGCGACCCGGGTGCGCCGCGCGTCGTGCTGGTGCCCGGGGTGGTGGGGTCGAAGGAGGACTTCGTCCTGATGTTCCCGCTCTTCGCGGCGGCCGGCTACCGCGTCGAGTCGTACGACCTCGCGGGACACTACGAATCGGTGGATGCCGGACCCGCGAACCTCGATCCGCCCCGGGCGTCGTACGACTACCGCCTGTTCGTCGACGACCTGGTCGCCATCCTCGAGGACGGCGGCCCGGCCCACGTGCTGGGCTACAGCTTCGCAGGACTCGTGACGGAGCTCGCTCTCGTCGAACGGCCTGACCTGTTCCGCAGCCTCACGCTGATGTCGGCGCCGCCGGCGACGGGCCAGGTGTTCCGCGGCGTCAAGCACATCGGCCCGATCTCCGACATGCCGCCGCACCGGGCGGCCGGTCTCATTCTCTGGGGCATCCGCTACAACCTCAACCGCACGCCTCCCGGCCGCATCGCCTTCGTGCGTGAGCGCCTCGGCGTCACGAGCCGCGCCTGCATCGACGATGTCGTGGCGCTCATGATGGCGATGCCCGATGTCGCCGACGAGGTCGCCGCCGTCGACGTCCCCAAGCTCATCGCAGTCGGCGAGCAGGACCTGTGGCCGCAGGCGCAGCATGACGCCTACGCGACGCGCATCGGGGCCCGCGTCGCGATCTACCCGACCGGGCATGCGCCCTGCGAGACGACGCCGCATCAGCTCGCCCACGACATGCTTCGGCTGTTCGCCGACGCGACGTAGGGTGTCGGGATGGGAGCGGCCGAGACCCCGAACGACCCGCCGGCCTGGTGGACCGGCGCCGTCGTCTACCAGGTCTATCCGCGCTCGCACGAGCGCGGCATCAAGGTCGTGATGGATCTCGTCGTCAACCACACCAGCGACGAGCACCCGTGGTTCGCGAGTCGCGCTCGTAGAGGCAGAGCGCCAAGCGCGACTGGTACTGGTGGCGGCCGCCGCGCGCGGGCATGTGGCCGGGCGCGCCGGGCGCCGAGGCGACGAACTGGGGATCGTACCTCTCCGGGTCGGCGTGGGACTTCGACCAGTCGACGGGGGAGTGCTACCTCCACCTGTTCAGCGCAAGCAGCCGGACCTCAACTGGGAGAACCCGCACGTGCGCCACGCGGTGTACGACATGATGCGCTCGCCGGGAATCGACGGATGCCGCGTCCCCCGTCATCCGGTCGGGAATAACCTTGCTCCGCACGCGTTACACGAGATACATTCATTTGCATAGATTCGCCGAAGCGGAGATCCCGCGCGACGAACGGAGCCCTGAGACAGGGGAGCGGAGAGAAGCGATCGTGAGCGAGAGCACCACGTGGTCGGGAATGCAGTTCGGCATCTTCACGGTGAGCGACATCACCGAGGATCCGACCACCGGCACCACACCGAGTGAGGCGGAGAGGATCCAGGCGACCCTCGAGATCGCCCGGCATGCCGAGGAGGTCGGGCTCGACGTCTTCGCGCTGGGCGAGCACCACAACCCGCCCTTCTGGTCGTCGTCGCCCACCACCACCCTCGCCTACGTCGCCGCCCAGACCGAGCGGCTCATCCTCTCGACCGCCACGACGCTCATCACCACGAACGACCCGGTGAAGATCGCCGAGGACTACGCGATGCTGCAGCACGTGTCGGGCGGACGCGCCGACCTCATGCTCGGCCGCGGCAACACCGGCCCGGTGTACCCGTGGTTCGGCAAGGACATCCGCCAGGGACTGCCCCTCGCGGTCGAGAGCTACAACCTGCTCCACCGGCTGTGGCGCGAGGACGTCGTGGACTGGGAGGGCCAGTTCCGCACTCCGCTGCAGGGCTTCACCTCGACGCCGCGACCGCTCGACGGCGTTCCGCCGTTCGTGTGGCATGGTTCGATCCGCACGCCCGAGATCGCCGAGCAGGCCGCCTACTACGGCGACGGCTTCTTCGCGAACAACATCTTCTGGCCCAAGGAGCACTACCAGCGGCTCATCACGCTCTACCGCCAGCGCTTCGCGCACTACGGCCACGGCACGCCCGAGCAGGCGATCGTCGGCCTCGGCGGTCAGGTGTTCATGCGCGCCAGCTCGCAGGACGCGGTGCGGGAGTTCCGCCCGTACTTCGACAACGCGCCCGTGTACGGACACGGCCCGTCGCTCGAGGACTTCAGCGAGATGACGCCGCTGACCGTCGGCTCGCCGCAGCAGGTGATCGACCGCTACGCCGCGATGCGCGAGACGTTCGGGGACTACCAGCGTCAGCTGTTCCTCATCGACCACGCCGGCCTGCCGCTGAAGACGGTGCTCGAGCAGCTCGACATCCTCGGCGGCGAGGTCGTGCCGGTGCTGCGCAAGGAGCTGCAGCAGAACCGGCCGGCGGAGACTCCGGATGCCCCGACCCACGAGAACCTCGTCGCTGCGACGTACGGCGACCAGGCGCCGCGCCGCGCGGTGCCCGGCGCGAACCGCGGCGACAACCTCGTGGGCGAGAGCCCGTACCAGGACGCAGCTCCGAAGGCAGGCTCCGCCGTGCCCGTGGGCGCGGCGTTCGGACTCGGCGGCTCGAGCCGGAAGGATGCGTGAGATGACCGGCGCATCCCGCCGCATCGCGGTGCTCTCGGCCGGCCTCTCGAACCCCTCGTCGACGCGCATGCTGGCCGACCGCCTCGCGGCTGCGACGGCGGCGCAGCTCGCCGAGCGCGGCATCCAGGTCGACGTCGATGTCTTCGAGCTGCGCGACTACGCGCACGACATCACGAACAACCTGCTGACCGGCTTCGCGCCGCCCGCGCTCGAGTCGATGGTCAACGCGGTGGTCTCGGCCGACGCGATCATCGCCGTCACGCCGATCTTCTCGACGAGCTACTCCGGCCTGTTCAAGTCGTTCATCGACGTGCTCGACCCCGACGCCCTCACCGGCACGCCCGTGCTGATCGGCGCGAACGCCGGCACCGCGCGCCACTCGCTCGCGATCGACTACGCGATCCGGCCGCTCTTCACGTACCTGCACGCCGAGCCGGTCTCGACCGGCGTGTTCGCCGCCTCCAGCGACTGGGGTGCGTCGGCCGACAGCGTCGCGCCGCTGGGCGAGCGAGTCGACCGCGCCGCGCGGGAGCTCGCCGAGGCGATCGCGCGGCGCCAGCCGGTCGAGGACGCCGACCCGTTCGATCCCGCCGATTAC
>NZ_RRYE01000024.1 GCF_004010105.1 Microbacterium sp. CPCC 204701 | reverse complement strand
CGGCGGGGGCCGCGGCTCGTCGAGCTGCCCGAGCGGTGGGCGCCGGAGCGGCCTCGGCCAGCCGCTCCTCACGCTTCTGGTGCGTCGTTCGATGGTCATTGGCGGGACGACACGGGTGCCGAGACCCGCGTCACTTCTCGAATCGCGACGACGCTTCACCGGGCGGGCGACCGAGGCGCCGGTCCAGTTCGTCGCACCATTGGAGCGCGAGTCGATTCGAGCGGATGCCGTAGTCCAGCGTCGCTCGCTGGAACACGAAGACGTCGGCGAACTCGTCCGGGATCTCGGCGGCGTCGACGTCCCGCGCGACGTGTTCGAGCTCGGCGAGATCCGCGTCGATGCGGGCACGGACGGAGCGCGCGACGGCTCGGCGCTCGTCGTCGTCCGTGAGCACGCCGAGGAAGAAGACCCGGGCGAGCGCGGCGGTTTCGGCGTCGCCGCCGGTGAGCGGTGACAGCATCCACGCGTGCCACGCCCGGTAGCCGGCATCGGTGACCGCGTAAGGCTTGCTGCCGCGGGCGTCGGCTCCCTCGCCCACGGTCGCGAGGCCTCTGTCGGCGAGTTGCCGGAGCGCGCGCTGAATACTTCCGAAGCTGGCGCTGTAGAAGAGCGAGATGCCCCGCTGAAACTGGCGCTGCACGGCGTAGAGCGACAGCGGGCCGTGCAGGATGAGCAGCCCGAGGATGACCTGTTGCATCGTCCCTCCCGAGTGGTATATATCTAGAGGAGATATCTAAGGGGTATATCTGTGAGTGATGTCGAGGCTGATTCTGCCATCCGGACCGTCGTCGATCCCGACCGCCTCGCGGCGGCGATGGCCCGCGCGGTCGCGCCCGTCGACCGCTCGCGAGCGGCGCGCGGACTGCCGCCCGGGCAGATCCTCGTGCAGACGCCCGGGTTCGAGTTCGTCTCGGGCGACCGTGCGCGGCCGTTCCACGCGGCCAGCGCGGGGAAGTCGATGACGGCGACCCTCGCATTCGCGCTCGCCGAAGAGCGCAGGCTCGATCTCGACGCTCCGATCACCCGCGTGCTGCCGGCGGCCGACTGGCGCGGGCTCTTCGTGCGAGGTGGCCGCGACGGCGCCGCAGAGGTCACGACGCGCCGGCTGCTGACCCACACGAGCGGTACCGCGGACTACTTCGGCGGCAGAACGACCGGAGGGCCGTCCTTCGCGCGCCTCCTCCAGCGGGAGCCCGACCGGCTCTGGACGCCGGCGGATCTGCTCGCCTTCAGTCGCGACCACCAGCGCGCGATCGCCGCCCCTGGCGCCCGGTTCGCGTACTCCGACACCGGCTATGTGCTGCTCGCGCGAGTCGTCGAAGAGACGGGCGGCGCCACTCTCGGTGCGCAGCTGCACGAGCGGATCTTCGCTCCGGCGGGGATGGCGGACTCGTGCCTGCTCTTCCACACGGTTCCCGGCGGCCGGGCGTCGTCCGCCGCCGATCCGGCGGGGGAGCTCGGCATCGGGCCCCTCGTTCTGGGGCGCCAGGAGCTCAGCCGGGCACGGGCACTCAGCTGCGACTGGGGTGGCGGGGGCATCGTCACGACGCTGGACGACCTGTCGCGGTTCTGGACGTCCTGGGGCGCCGGCGCGTTCGTCGGCGACGCTTCGCGCTCGGCCATGGGGGCCGCGCAGCACCGCTTCCGGCCCGGCATCCGTTACGGCGCGGGGCTCATGCAGGTGCGCTACGACGGGTTCTCACCGTTCCTGCGCGGACTGCCGCGACCGGTGGGGCATCTGGGGGTCACCAGCGTGCACTCCTTCACGGTGCCCGAACTCGGGTTGCGCCTCGTCATGAACCTCCACTCGACCCGCGAGATGGTGCGCAGCTTCCGCCTGCATGTCCGGCTCGTGCAGCTGCTGGCGCGGGCGCTCCGAGGCTGAGCGTACGGATGCCGTGCCCGAGCGAGGAAGCGACCGGCATCCCGCAGCGCAGATTTCGCGCACCCGCGTGGACGTGCCGGCCGTGCAGCTCGTCGAAAGGGCGCCGTGCGGACAGGACTAGGGCAAATGCCCGATGCCGACTGCCCTTGCGGCGCCTAGCGTGTGGAGGAGCGAAAGGAGATCGGGCCGATGTCGCATTCCTACACGATCATCAATCGCCGCGGCGGCACGCGGACGTGGTACGCCTACAACGGCACCGACGGCGCCGCACCGGGGTGGAACGCCGAGTCGGGTGGCCTTGCCGGCGGCAAGAGTCCGGGGCACCATTCGCCGCCGTGGGGGTGGATCGCGCGGTACTACGACAGCCGCGATATCCACGACGGCCAGCAGCAGACGGTGAATCTCCCCGAGCAGAGTTCGAAATTCTACATCCAGGGCTCCGACACGGTCGGCCCGTACCTCATGCACAGCGACCATCACCTCGTCATTACGCCCAACGACACGGAGCATGTGCTCGTCGACCTCGACTGGCAGCTCGCGAACGTCACCGCGAGCATCCGCGGCACGGCGCCGCCCGACAACGAGTCGCCCGACGACGGCGTGCTCAGAGACGTCATCGGGATCGTCGTCGTGCTCCTCGACGGGCTCTCCACGGGGCTCAGTGCGGCGGGCGCCAAGTTCGCCGTCGGCGCCGGGCTCACCGGCGTCGTGGCGGGCCTTCTCGGCAGCACGCTGGCGGAGCCTGAGGGGCCGCCCGAGCCGCCCGGCATCAACGAGATCAGCCGCGCGATGAAGGACGTGCTGCAGCAGCAGATCGCACAGGAAGCGGCGATCGCGGTGTCCAGCAACTATCAGTGGTTCAGCAGCTGCAGTCGGCAGATCCTGTCGTTCACCTCGACGGGAGACCCGGTGCCGGACGAGCTCGAGGACGTCTTCACTTCGAGCCGGAGGAGCGCGCTCAGCCCGAGCCAGGGCAGCCTGTTCGACATCCTCAACAAGGTCAGCGCTCAGCCGACGATCGCTCGCTTCATCGTGCCTCAGCTGCTGCTCGGGACGGCGCTCTACGTCCACCTCAAGAGGATCGAAATCGCCGAGATCTATCTGCCCGGCGCACAGCGAGGGAAACGACAGATCCCGGCCAGTGCGATCGATGAGATCCTGCACTACGCGCAGAGCCTGCGCGCCGCCGCCGCCCAGGCCAGGGACGGATTCGTCAGTCTGCGTCAGGAGTATCTCCGGACCTCCGGCCTGCAGGGCACGCCCGAGGCGATCTACATCCTCAAGGCGGTGAGTCAGGCCTACGCGGGCGACCCCTACGCGTGCAGGGATGAGGAGTACGCGACGAAGTTCCCGCACGGGAGCTCATACGTCGCCGGCGGCGACGGGTACGGCACGCATCCGGATCCCATCGCCACCGCGTTCGCGGATCTCGACGCGATCATCGCGAACCTGAAGAGCGATGCCGTCACGGCGAAGAAGGGGGGGTGGCCGCAGAACCTCCTCAACGTCGCATGGTGAGTGCGGGGTCCTCACCCGTCTCGCGCGAGCCGGGACGCAGACCGCTGCGCGAGGCGAACGACGAGCCTGCGAGGGATTGTCCGGAAGCTGCATTCGACGCGCGGGGTGCGCGGACCTCGGATGCATGGCCTCCCCTGGCGCTGCGACGCTGAGTCACTCCTCGATCGGCCCGAGCCAGGCCGCCGCGACCGTCGAATGCGCCGACTCGGGATCGGACGGGTGGAACAGCCCCGCGAGCACGTCCCGGTAGAGGCGCGAGAGCTCCGACCTCGAGAAGTACGACGAACCGCCGGCGACGAGCATCGCGTCGTCGACGATCCGCTTCGCCGTCGAGGCCGCACGGTGCTTGACGCCGGCCAGCAGCGAGAACCAGCGCGCACCGTGGTCGGCGAGCGCGTCGACATCGCGCGAGAGGGCGTCGAGCTGCGGCGGCAGCGCGTCGTACGCGAGCGCCATGTCGGCGATGCGCCGGCGGATGTCGGGGTCCTGGCTGTAGGCGAGCCCGGTGCGCTTCGACCGGCGCTTCGCCGCCGTCTCGACCGCGACGTCGAGCGCGCGCCGCGCGACGCCGGTGTACACGGACGCGAGCAGCAGCTCGAACACGCTGAAGATGCCGAACACGATGGGATCGGGGTTGGGCCCGGGGTCGATGCGCCGCACGACGTGCCCGGCCGCGGCGATCGCGCCGTGCAGCTCGGTCGTGCGGCTCTGCGTGGCGCGCATGCCGAGCGTGTCCCAGTCGTCGCGGGTGACGACACGGCCCTGCGCCTCTTCACTGCGGGGCACGAAGGCGTAGACCAGCGTCGGCGCGTCCTCCGACGTCGTGTCGAGGCCGTGCAGGCCGAGGTGCGTCCAGGCCGGGGCGAGCGAGGTGAAGATCTTCGTTCCGGTGAACGCATAGCCGCCGTCGGGGAGGGGCGCGGCATCCGTGTCGCTGCCGAACAGCACGAGATCGTTTCCGGCCTCGCTGATCCCGAACGCGAACACCTCGCCCGCGGCGGCGCCCTCCTGCACGAACCGCAGCGCGTCGAGACCCCGGTCGTCCAGCACCTTGGCGACGCCGGTCCACACGAGGTGCATGTTGACCGAGAGGGCGGTCGCCGGCGCGGCCGTGGCGAGTCGCTGCTGCAGGGCGGATGCCTCGGTCAGCCCGAGCCCGGCACCGCCGAGCTCGCGCGGCACCAGGATCGCCAGGTAGCCGGCATCCTTCAGGTCGGCCAGGTCGTCGTCGGGGAACGTGTTCTCGCGGTCGTGGACCGCCGCTCGCTCGCGGAACCGCTCGAGCAGCTCGTCGGTCAGGATGTCGCGCGGATCGAATGGGGCCATCCCGCCATTCTTGCGCCAATCACGCGAGCGCGGCGCGGTCGCGTCGCGATCGCGCGTGGCTCTGCTCAGTCGAGTGCGCCCAGGAGTGCCGCGATCGTCGCGTCCGGCGCATCCCGGTGCGGGGAGTGGCCGGCTCCCTCGACGATCGACATCGTGAACAGACGATTGCGGGCGATCACCTTCTCGGCGGGCTTGCCGGCGAAGATCGAGTACACCGACGGATCCGAGGCGATGACGTGTGTCGGCACCTCTACGCGCAGCGCAGCGGAGCTCACATCCCAGGTGCGGTTCTGGATGCTGGTCTCCTCCACCGCCCAGCGGCTCGCCTGCTGCGCCGACAGCGCCTTGAGCTCGACATCCTGCTCGTGCCACCGCGGATGCTCCGAGCGCACCGCTTCCTGGCTCGGATCGTCGAACGAGCGACTCTGGCTGTCGCGCACGATCTCACGATCGCGGTCGGTGAGTGCGATGGCGGGGTCGATGAGCACGAGCCGGCGCGTCCACGCCGGGTGGTCGGCGACGGCGAGAACGGATGCCGCGCCGCCGAGCGAGTGACCGACGACGAGGTCCCATGGCTCGGCGACGGCGTCGGAGCGCAGGTCAGGGCGCGTGTCGGAGAGGTCGGCCGCGTAGGCGGCGAGCGTGTAGTCGAGCGTGCGCGGGGCCGTCCCGTGGCCACGAAGGTCGATGGCATCGGCTCGCCACCCGGCGTCGGCGAGGGCGACGCCGTAGCGCCACATGAGCGCGCCGTTGGACCCCAGCCCGTGAACCAGGAGCGCGCGATGGGAGGCGGTGGCAGGCCCCCACGTCAGGCGGGGGAGAAGGACGGGGGCGGACATGGCCCTCAGCCTAGGTGGCCCCGTGATCCGTCACGCGAACTTGTCGAGCTCCGCCGCGATGCGACGGATGACGTCGGCCGCGCACTCGGCCTCGTGCTCGGGGAGGCTGTCGATGACCGCCACGATCGCGGAGTGGTGGGGCGCGAAGGAGTCGTCGACGCGCTGCACCGCGGCATCCGTCGCCACGGTGTAGTGGGCTCGCCGGTCGGTGGGATGCTGCTCGCGGGCGACGTACCCCCGCGCGACCAGCCGGTCGATCACGTTGGTGACGGTCGCGCTCGACGTGTTGAGCATGACGATCAGGTCTTTCGGGCCGAGGTCGCGACCATCGCGACGACCCTGGACGAGGTAGCGCAGCGCTGTGAGGTCCATCGTGGAGAGTTCGGAGGAGCGCTGCGCCTGCTCCATCTGAATCCGCTCGGCGCGCCAGAGGTGCAGGATCGCTTCACTCAGCCGGCGGCCGGCTTCTGTCTTGGGCTGTTCGGCGTAGAGATGTTCGCCTTCGTGTCGCACGACGGTCAGGGGCATGGGTAAACCTCCGCGGAGCTTTTGCGGGCTTCAGCATAGTACACCACCGGATATGACAGATGAGGGGTTTCTAAGCAAGTAAGATACATATACAGTGAACTTGAAACACGCTGTACGAGATACAGTGTGAGAGACCACGGGAGAAAGGGAAGAGACATGGCGCACCTCTACTACGGATCCGAGACCGGACCGGCCGAGATCCCCGACCGGATCCTCGCGCACGTGAAGGTGGTCACGACCACCAAACTGCGGCGTGGCGAGAGTTTCCTCCTGACCTGGCGACACTGCGACGGCGAGGCGCCCGGTCGGACCTCGATCTGGATGCAGCCGTCCATCCCGCTGCGGTTCGTCTTCGCGAGCCCCGACCCCGAGCCCCTCGACTCGGAGTACCTGCGTCAGCTCGCGAACCAGGCCAACTCCAGCGGCGGCATCGTGCTCGACTGGGACGACCGGGCCGCCGAGCCGGTCGTACCCGACCTCGAGCCCGTGCGGGCGGCGGAGGTCTCACGCAACGGGGCAGGAGAGCTCGTCGCGGCGTGACGGTCTCACAATGGAGACATGATCTCGACCGAACTGGCGATCGCCCTGCGAGATGCCGGCCTGGTGTGGCATCCGCGCTCGGGTGACCGGTTCCAGCTCGATGAGCCGGAGTTCGAGGCCGATGTCTTCACGGTGAGCGAGATGACGATCGAGCCGCGCGAGTATCCGACGGGCAAGCTCCTCGCCTTCAACGGCACGACCGAGTGGGCACTGGACTCCGTCGCACTCGAAGACGCGCTGTGGCTCCCGCACGAGCATCAGCTGCGGGAGCTGCTGCGCGGGGCGTTCCGGGCGCTGCGGCGCCTGCCCGACACGCACGAGGTCGAGATCGCGCTGCGGCGGGCCCCCGGACCCGAGGAGGTCCTCGTGTTCGAGCATCCCGAGCCGGCCGACGCTTACGCGCTGGCCGTGCTGGAGATGCTGCGCCGCGTCGCGTGACGGAGGCGGGGCTAGGCGACGGTCTGAACCGGCTCGGTGTCGGGGATCGGACTCGCGTCGCGGTCGCGCAGGTCGGGGAAGCCCCGCACGAACACGATCGCGACCAGCAGGCCGACCGCGGTGAACGCCGCCGCCGCCACGTAGGCACCCGAGGGTCCGATGTCGTCGATCAGGAATCCGGCGACGGCCGACCCGGCGGCCGCACCGATGAGCTGTCCGGTCGCGACCCACCCGAACGCTTCGGCGGTGTCGCTGAACTTCACGCTCGCCGACGTCATGGCGAACATCACCGCCAGTGCGGGGGCGATGCCGATGCCTGCCAGCACGAGCGTGCCGCCCAGCCACCAGGCATTGAGCGACACCACCGTCAGGGCGAGCCCCGCCGTCACGATCGCGAGTCGCCGGGCCATCGCCCAGGGTCCGATGGGGATGTGCCCGAATGCGAGACCACCGGCAAGACTCCCGACGGCGAAGACCGCGAGCACGATTCCCGCCTCGAGGCCGCCGTGATCGAACGTCGCCACGACGCCGGCCTCCACCGCCGCGCACCCGCCGATGAGCAGGAAGCCGACCACCGTCGCCAGGAGCACAGCTGGCTTGGCGAGCACCTTGCCGATGCTGCGCCGGCTGCGGGGGATGCGCACGCGCCCGACCTCCGGCGAGAGGATGAACCACGCGCCGCCGCCCAGCAGGATCGCAACGATGAGCAGCAGCGCCGGCACGGTGCCCACCTGGGTCGCGACGAACGTGATCAGCACCGGCGCGATGATCCAGATGATCTCCTGCAGCGACGCGTCGAGCGAGAACAGGGGAGTCAGCTGCCTTGACGTCACCATCTTCGGGTAGATCGTGCGCACCGCCGACTGCACCGGCGGCGTCGAGAGGCCGCCGAGGAGCCCCAGTGCCATGTAGCCGGGCAGAGGCAGGGAGAGGAGGGCGATGGCGGTCAGCGATGCCGCGCACACCAGCAGCGTCGTCGTGAGCACGCGCCGCATTCCCCACCGGCCCATCCAGCGGCTGGTCACGGGCCCCGCGACCGCCTGGCCGATCGATGTGGCGGCCAGGACCAGTCCCGCCGCGCCGTACGAACCGGTCACCGCCTCGATGTGCAGCAGGATCGCCAGGCTCGTCATGCCGTTCGGGAACCGCGCGGTCAGCTGCGCCGCGATGATGCGGGCGATCCCGGGGGTTCGGAGGAGATCGCGGTAGCCGGCCACCACACAACGCTAGTGCCTGGGCCCCGCGACACGACACGCCGCGACACGCCGTGCGTGCCGTCCACAAGCGCATCCGATGTCGGAGCCCCGATCTAGCGTCGCAGCTGTGGATGGATGTGGCCGTGGCATCCGAATCCCGTGTGATCCAGGCGTTTTCCAGCCTTCGCCGATTGTGGATGAATCGGTGGAGAACCTGTGTTGTATATGGGGAGAACGGTGGAAAATCACACGGATGTAACTACTACCCCTTGTGGTGCTGTCGAATGTCGGTACCCATATGTAGTATTGGACTCCCGGTGGGGGGCCCGCTGGAGAATCATCCGGATGCGACCGGAAAGCGATGTGAGGGAGACGGAATCGAGATGGCGATCACGGTCTACACGAAGCCCGCGTGCGTTCAGTGCACGGCGACCTATCGAGCACTCGACTCGAAGGGGATCGAATACGAAGTCCACGACCTCTCGGAGGACCCTTCGGCCCTCGAGCAGGTGAAGGCGCTGGGGTACCTCCAGGCGCCGGTCGTCATCACCGATGAAGACCACTGGTCGGGCTTCCGCCCCGACAAGATCGACGAGCTCGCCGCACGTCTGGCCTGACCGTGTCCGCAGTCGTGGCGCAGCGCGTCGCGACGAGCGCGCCTCTCCTGGTCTACTTCTCGAGCGTCTCGGGCAACACCGCCCGGTTCGTCGAGAAGCTGGGAGCCAGAGCGGTCCGGATCCCGCTGCATTCCGGGGATCCGGCGCTCGTGGTCGACGAGCCCTACGTCCTCATCACCCCGACCTATGGCGGAGGCCAGGGTCGAGGCCATGAGAAGGGCGCCGTGCCCAAGCAGGTCATCCGGTTCCTCAACGACGAGCGCAACCGGGGCCTCATCCGCGGAGTGATCTCGGCGGGGAACACCAACTTCGGCGATGCGTTCTGCGTCGCCGGCGACATCATCAGCCGCAAGTGCAACGTGCCGCACTTGTACCGGCTCGAAGTATTCGGCACGCCAGAAGATGTGGAACGCGTGAACGCGGGATTGGAACGATGGTGGGAACTCTGACCGAGGCGGACTTCAAGACGGAGGCACGCTTCGAGGGCATGGACTATCACGCCCTCAACGCGATGCTCAACCTCTACGACGCGAACGGCAAGATCCAGTTCGACGCCGACAAGCGCGCTGCGCGGGAGTACTTC
Organism: Microbacterium sp. CPCC 204701; assembly: GCF_004010105.1. Taxonomy (GTDB): domain Bacteria; phylum Actinomycetota; class Actinomycetes; order Actinomycetales; family Microbacteriaceae; genus Microbacterium. The sequence continues at coordinate 9,020 of NZ_RRYE01000024.1, read as the reverse complement.
CTGCAGCACGTCAACCAGAACACGGTGTTCTTCCACTCGCTCAAGGAGCGGCTGGACTACCTCGTCGAGAAGGAGTACTACGAGCCGGAGGTGCTCGAGAAGTACTCGTTCGAGTTCATCCAGCAGCTCAACGACTTCGCGTACGGCAAGAAGTTCCGCTTCGAGACGTTCCTCGGCGCGTTCAAGTACTACACGAGCTATACGCTGAAGACCTTCGACGGCAAGCGCTACCTCGAACGGTTCGAAGACCGCGTGGTGATGACCGCGCTCGCGCTCGCCGACGGCGATGAGGCGCTGGCCACGTCGCTGGTGGACGAGATCATCTCCGGCCGCTTCCAGCCGGCGACGCCCACGTTCCTCAACGCCGGCAAGGCGCAGCGGGGTGAGCTCGTCTCGTGCTTCCTGCTGCGCATCGAAGACAACATGGAGTCGATCTCGCGCGGCATCAACTCGTCGCTGCAGCTGTCCAAGCGCGGCGGCGGCGTGGCGCTGCTGCTGTCGAACATCCGCGAGTCGGGGGCCCCGATCAAGCAGATCGAGAACCAGTCCTCGGGCATCATCCCCGTGATGAAGCTCCTCGAAGACTCGTTCTCGTACGCCAACCAGCTCGGCGCACGTCAGGGTGCGGGCGCGGTGTACCTGTCGGCGCACCACCCCGACATCATGCGATTCCTCGACACCAAGCGCGAGAACGCCGACGAGAAGATCCGCATCAAGACGCTGTCGCTCGGGGTCGTCATCCCCGACATCACGTTCGAGCTCGCCAAGAACGACGAGGACATGTACCTGTTCTCGCCGTACGACGTGCAGCGCGTGTACGGCGTGCCGTTCGGTGACATCTCGGTGAGCGAGAAGTACCGCGAGATGGTCGACGACCCGCGCATCAAGAAGACCAAGATCAACGCGCGGGAGTTCTTCCAGACCCTGGCCGAGATCCAGTTCGAGTCGGGCTATCCGTACATCATGTTCGAAGACACGGTGAACCGGGCCAACCCGATCAAGGGCCGGATCAACATGTCGAACCTGTGCAGCGAGATCCTGCAGGTGAACACGCCGACGACGTTCAACGAGGACCTCTCGTACGACCAGATCGGCAAGGACATCTCGTGCAACCTCGGCTCGCTCAACATCGCCCTGGCGATGGACGGCGGCGACCTGGCGCGCACGGTCGAGACCAGCATCCGGGCGCTCACCGCGGTCAGCGACCAAAGCCACATCCGCTCGGTGCGCTCCATCGAGGACGGCAACGACCGCTCGCACGCGATCGGTCTCGGCCAGATGAACCTGCACGGGTACCTCGCGCGTGAGCACGTGTACTACGGCTCGGAAGAGGGTGTCGACTTCACGAACATCTACTTCTACACGGTGCTGTTCCACGCGCTGCGGGCGTCCAACAGGATCGCCATCGAGCGAGGCGAGGTCTTCGACGGCTTCTGGGACTCCACGTACGCGTCGGGTGAGTTCTTCGACAAGTACATCGACCAGGAGTGGAGCCCTGCGACCGACAAGGTCAAGGAGATGTTCGCCGGGCACCACATCCCCACGCAGGACGACTGGCGCGAGCTGAAGATCTCCATCCAGGCCCACGGCATCTACAACCAGAACCTGCAGGCCGTGCCCCCGACCGGCTCGATCTCGTACATCAACAACTCGACGTCGTCGATCCACCCGATCGCGGCGAAGATCGAGATCCGCAAGGAGGGCAAGCTCGGTCGCGTCTACTACCCGGCGGCGTTCATGACGAACGACAACCTGGAGTATTACCAGGACGCGTACGAGATCGGCTACGAGAAGGTCATCGACACCTACGCGGCTGCAACCCAGCACGTCGATCAGGGCCTGTCGCTGACGCTGTTCTTCAAGGACACCGCCACCACCCGCGACATCAACAAGGCCCAGATCTACGCCTGGCGCAAGGGCATCAAGACGATCTACTACATCCGCCTGCGTCAGATGGCCCTCGAAGGCACCGACATGAGCGAGTGCGTCAGCTGCACGCTGTGATCGTCTGATCCGGAACTTCTGAGAAGAGAGAAAATGAGCGAGAAGCTCCAGCTCCTGGATCACGTCCAGGCCATCAACTGGAATCGCATCCAGGACGACAAGGACCTCGAGGTGTGGAACCGCCTCGTGAACAACTTCTGGCTCCCCGAGAAGGTGCCGCTGTCGAACGACATCCAGTCGTGGAACACGCTCACCCCCGAGGAGCAGACCCTCACGATGCGGGTCTTCACGGGTTTGACGCTGCTCGACACGATCCAGGGCACCGTCGGCGCCGTGTCGTTGATCCCCGACGCGATCACGCCGCACGAGGAGGCCGTCTACACGAACATCGCCTTCATGGAGTCGGTGCACGCGAAGTCCTACTCGTCGATCTTCTCGACGCTGTGCTCGACGAAGGAGATCGACGAGGCGTTCCGCTGGTCGATCGAGAATGAGAACCTTCAGAAGAAGGCCCGCATCGTCATGGAGTACTACCGCGGCGACGAGCCCCTCAAGCGCAAGGTCGCCTCGACGCTGCTGGAGTCGTTCCTGTTCTACTCGGGGTTCTACCTCCCGATGCACTGGTCGAGCCGGGCGAAGCTGACCAACACGGCCGACCTCATCCGCCTCATCATCCGCGACGAGGCCGTGCACGGGTACTACATCGGCTACAAGTTCCAGAAGGGACTCGAGGTGGTCGACCAGGCCACGCGCGATGACCTCAAGGACTACACCTTCTCGCTGCTGTACGAGCTCTACGACAACGAGGTGCAGTACACGCAGGACCTCTACGACGGCGTCGGCCTCACCGAGGACGTCAAGAAGTTCCTGCACTACAACGCCAACAAGGCCCTCATGAACCTCGGCTACGAGGCGATGTTCCCTGCGACGGTCACCGATGTGAACCCGGCGATCCTGTCGGCCCTGTCGCCGAACGCCGACGAGAACCACGACTTCTTCTCGGGGTCGGGCTCGTCGTACGTCATCGGCAAGGCCGAGGCCACCGAAGATAAGGACTGGGACTTCTAGGGGCGTAGAGATCCGCGATCAAGATGGCCCGCGCTCGTCGAAGCCGGGAACCGAGATGCTCTCGTGATGCAGAGGGACGTTTCTGGCCCGTGGCCGGAACGTTGAGACCAACGATCTGGCGCTCCGACGGGGCAGTCGCCGTATCAGCCACTCGTGCGGCGGTCGGTTTGCACCTCGCTGACGTTTCCGGCTCCATCGGTGGCTCGGAACTCGAGGAACAGGCGGGGGATCCGGGCGAGGACGATGCCGCTTCTGGTTTCTCGCCACGGCGTGTACACAGTGTCGCCACGGACTTGGATGCCATGCCGGTACCCGATGCTCGCAACGCCCGACGTCTCATCCGTGGCGGTCAGCGTCGCGAGGATTCGCAGCCAGCTCCGAGTCGCAGTCACCGTGGGCGCGGTGCTGTCGATCTTGACCTCGGTCGTGGCCACCTGCGAGACGTTGCCTGCCGCGTCGGTCGCGCGGGCATTCACGGTGTACACGCCGTCCTCCTCCACCACCAGCGGTCCATCCTGGACGGCGTACGCGCTCCCATTGACGCTCACCTCGACAACCGGTGCCGGATCACTCTCGTCGGATGCCGTGAATGTCAGCGTCACGGGAACGGTGTACCAGCCGTTGTCGCCGTTCGGTGTCGTCGGCTCAGCCGACATCGTCACCGTCGGAGCCGCGGTGTCCGGCGGCGCCACAGTGATGACTCCTTCGGCAGGGGTCTGAGCCGATGACCCACCCACGAACACCGGCACCGTGCCGGTGGGCGTGACCCAGGCGTCCGCCTCCGTGTCCCAGTACTGCAGCGAACGCAGGTCGATGGGGACCGCCACGTCTGCGCTCTCGCCCGGCTCGAGGGTCACCCGCACGAAGCCGGCGAGAGCTCGATCCACGGTTTCGACATCGGTGGGAAGATTCCCTACATAGGCCTGCACGACCTCGGTGCCGCTGACCGCGCCCGTATTCGTGACACGTACGGTTGCGGTCGTGGCGACAGGATCGGTCGAACTCGGGTCGACGCTGGCCGTCGCGACCGCTGAGCCGTATTCGAACGACGTGTAGGACAGGCCGTGTCCGAAGGGGAACAGGGGTGTAGCGCCTTGTTCGATGTAGGCCTTGTAACCGACGTAGATGCCCTCGTCGTACACCGCGGTGGGCTCCAACTCGGTGACCTCCTCGAACGGATGCTGGAACTCCCCGCCCACGGCGTCGACCTGTGCATCGTCGACAGGGAATGTCACCGGAAGCTTCCCTGATGGGTTCACGTCTCCGAAGAGGATTCCTGCGACCGAACGGCCCTGAGCCTGTCCCGGGTACCACGCCTCGAGCACGGCTTCGACATCATCGACCCACGGCATCGTCACAGGACCGCTCGTCGCCAGTACGACGACCGTGCGGTCGTTCACGGCGGCCACGGCTTCGATGAGCGCATCCTGATTCTGAGGCAGGACGAGCGATCCGCGGTCTGCTGCTTCTCCGGTGTAGTCGCGCGCCACGATGACCGCGGTGTCGGCCGTCGAGGCGGCGGCCACCGCTTGTTCGATGGTCGGGTCGAGCACGCCTTCCGGCGGCACCCAGCCGAACCGCACCATCGCCCCAGGCTGGTCATTGAGGCCGCCATTGAACTGATTTGCCGCGTCGGTCTCGTAGCTGATCTCGACGAAGTACTCCTGACCTTCGGTCAGCTCGACGGTCACGGACTGCGTACCGTAGTCAGTGCCGGGGTCGTCGATCAGCGTCTCCCCGTCGATGAGCAGCTTTGCGGTGCCCAGGTGGCTGAGCGAGAACTCGTAGGAGCCGCTCGCTGGCGCGGTCAGGGTGCCGCTCCAGACCACCGAGATCGGCTGCACCGCGAAAGGCACGCCGGGGCTCGGGCGCTGCGAGGTGTTGATGGCGTCGTTCGAGATGCCGGTCCGGTAGTTGACCTGCGGCTCGGTGCGGATCAGTGTCGGCTCGCCCGGGAATCCGACGCCGGTGAAGTAGTACGCAGTGAGCCCATCCTCGTCGGCGCCACTGGAAGGTCGCATCACGGAGGAGGGCACCGGGATCGGACCTGGCAGCGTGTCGGCGAGCGACACCGGGTCGGTTCCGGCCGCGTAGGTGACCTCCGCGTTGCTGCGGTCAGTGATGCCTTCGAGGATCGTCGTGAGCGCGGCGGGCTGCTGGATCGCACCACTGCCCCCGCCGTCGATGTACCAGTCGGCGTCAGCGCCGATGACGGCGATCGATCCCTCGTCCGCGAGCGGCAGCGTTCCGTCATTGCGCAGCAGAACGGCGGACGCGTTCGCCACGCTCTCCGCGACGTCGTCGTGGGCGGCAACGGTTGCCGCATCCAACGGCGTGGACGCCGGTTGCGGGTTCTCGAAAGAGCCAGTAGGGGGGTTGTCGATGATCCCCAGCGCGAAGAAGGTGCGCAGCACGCGGCGAGCGGCATCCGTCACCCGCTCCTGTGAAACCAGACCGTCTTCGACCGCAGCCAGAAGCGCGTCCGCGGAGTAGTCGTAGCTCGGCCCCGGCACGTCGAGTCCGGCCTCGTAATCCTCGAACGAGTGAGTCGCGTCGAAGTCCGACGAGACGTACCCGTCGAAGCCGAGTTGACCCTTCAGGATGCCGTTGAGCAACACGTCGTTGCCGCAGGCATACTCGCCGTTGACCTTGTTGAACGCGCACATCACGGCGCCTGGGTCAGCGTCGCGCAGCAGGGCTTCCCACGGCCGGGTGTAGACCTCCTGCAGGGTGCGCTCGTCCACGACGGCGTCGACATGGCCGCGGCGCGTCTCCTGGGTGTTCAGGTTGTAGTGCTTGGCGATGACGGAGATGTCCTCGCTCTGGGTGCCGTTCGTCTGTGCCGCCGCGATCTCTCCGCTCAGCAGCGGATCCTCGCCGAACGCCTCCCACATCCGGCCGTTCAGAGGCGTCGTCAGCAGGTCCATCGTCGGACCGGCGAGCCCGTTGAAGCCGAACGCGCGCGCCTCGTTGCCCGCAACCGCGCCGTACGACTCTGCCGCGGCGAGATCGAAGGTCGAAGCGAGCGCGATGCCGACCGGCAGAGCCGTGGACGCCGTATCTGTGACGGCGACTCCGCAGCAGCCATCCTTTCCGCGGATTGGCGGCACGCCGTACAGGGGCAAGCCAGGGCCGCCGGACTGGATGAGAAGCGTGACCTTCTCCTCGAGGGTGAGCACGTCCACGAGCAACTGCGCGCGCTCGTCCGGTGTCAGGGACGTGTCCATCCACGGCTCCGGTGTATCCGCCGCGGCGGGCGCGGACGTGCTCACGACCAGGCCGACGACAAGAATGGCTGCGACCATCAGCGCCCGGGGTGCTCGTGCATTGCTCATGGTGACTTCCCTCAGCTCGGGGATGCCAGTGCAGGCCGGGGTCTTCGTTGACATCACGCGGTGATGCGCTGGAGCCGACGAGAACCGAAGCGCGGAGCGATTCGGACGTTACTCAGGGTTCGGATGCGCCACAACAGCGGATCATCGCCGCCTGCTCAAGATGAAAGGATTCTCACTCCGCGCGCTGCTCGAATCTCACGAAATCCACGCCGGCGTACGCATCGACGGGGTGACCTGCCGTATCGCGGGGCCATGTCGCCTCGTCGACGAGGCCGGACAGCGCTGAACCGATGGTGAGCACGACGGTGATGAAGAAGGGCTTGTCGAACGGCCAGCCGCCCGCGGCACGTGCGTCACTGGCCTCGGCGACCGCGTACGTCGCGCCGTCAATCGCCCAGGAGATTCGGTCTCTCTCCCACACGAGCGAATGTTCCGCCCACCGATCCACTAATGAAGGCACATCTCCTGTCGTTGAGATCGGTGAGCCGCCTGAGTATCCCGGTCCATGCACCGAAGCGAATGGCGAGCTGGGCCTGGCGAGCGCCACTTCCGTGGCATCGATCTCACCGCATGCGGGCCACCCCACGTCGTCGATGTCAACGCCGTAGAGGCAGACGCCGAAGCCGATACCCGTGCCCGGACCCAGCAACTGACGCGTGGTGAGCCGCCCGTAGGGGCCGACGGCGAGCTTGTCCTTCGAGGAGATGCTGCCGGCAACGAACGGGTACCCGTCGCGGTTCTCTCGACGGGCTCGCAGCACCAGTATGCCGTTTTCGATGGAGACCATCGACGGCGAGTTGTATTGCTGTTCGCCCAGATCTCGGTTGCCGCCGTAATCAGCCGCCGTCCACACGGCGTCGTCCAGCCCACCGCCGGTGAAGTCGTCCTCCCAGGTGACGGACCAGCCGCGCGACGTGCTCGGCGAAGCGGAGAAGCTCGCCGACGGACTCGGCCGCGGCGCGATTCCGGGTGCACAGGCGGCGGAGGCGAGTGCGACGCCGACGGTGCCGCTCCATGCGAGGAAGCTGCGTCGCGACAGCGCCTCTCGCGACTCGGATTGTTGTCGTTTCCGCATCCACAGCTCGCTTCCGTCCGGTCCGCGCAGCTACGCGGGGCTGCGAGGTACTGGGCTTCGCGGTTCGTCGCGACCGCGGCGCACGGTTTCAAGCCTTCTCACGCAAATGGCGACGCCGTCCCCGTCTTCTACGTCGAACCGATACTCCTCACCGTGGAACCAGGCCTCCGTCGGGATGGCGCCGTTCGCCTCCCGGTCTCGATGCTCCTCTCCGACCGTGAAGCGCTTGCGGGCGCTTTCGCCCACCACGTCGAACCGTGCGGTGTAGAGGTCGGCGTGTCCCATGCGTCGAGGGTACGCCTGGGCGTGCTTCGGCGTCTCGCGCACAGCGTCCGGTGGTTGGACCAATCGGCGTGTCGCGGGCCGACTCCGTTCGCCGATTCGCCCGGCCATTGATAGCGTCATCACGGGTGTCCCCAGCACCCACGGACGCGGTGTCCCCAACACCGCTCCATGCCGCGGAGCTCGTTCGCCTTGGGGGAGTGCGGTATCCGTGGCGGCCGGGTCTCGGCGTCCCCAGCGCTGAGGCCCGGCCCTCCCGAAGTCTTCGACCGAACGAAGAGCATCGGGGGGTGCCGACGCGCTCGGCATCCGTCATCGCGAACCGGTCCCGTGCGGGGGTGAGGGCGACACGACCGACTGAGAGCCGGGGGTCCGTGCGTCAGCGCCTCTCCGAGGCGGTGACGGTGAACTTGCTGTTGCGTGCGATCTGGCGCGTCGGCCCGACGATCCGCTCGAGCACCGGTCGATATCTCAGCGCGGAGTTCCATACCGCCCACAGCTCGCCGTCGGGACGAAGCGCGCGCGCGGCGTCGGCGAACATGCGCGGCGCCATCCCCTCGTGCACGGCCGAGCCCGAGTGGAACGGCGGGTTCACGGCGATGAGCGAGGCGATGCCGTCCGGCTGCGACGCGAGCATGTCGTCGCGGACGACGTCCACCTGTGCGCTCACGCCGTTCGCCTCGGCGGTGGCGCGCGCCGAGGCGACGGCGGCGGCCGACTGATCGCACGCGATGACGCGGATGCCGGGATGCCGCAGGGCGAGGGTCGTCGCGATGACGCCGGTGCCGCATGCGAGGTCGATCACGACGCCGTCGGCGGGGATGACCGACGGCAGGTGCTCGAGCAGGAACCTCGTGCCGATGTCGATCGCGGCGCCCGCGAAGGCGCCGCCGAACGCGCACACGACGAAACCGTCGTGCACGGCCCGCCGCGGACGCGGGTCGCGTCCGTCGTGCGGGCCGCGGGCCACCAACACGCGCGACTTCTGGCGCGCGTGCGTGACGTCGACCCGCTCGAAGTACTCGCGCAGCACGTCGTTCATCGCGAGCGACATGTGCTTGACCCGCCCGCCGGCGTACACGACGACCTCGGGCGAGGCGTGCGCGGCGATGAGCCCGGCGAGATCACGCAGCGCATCGAGCGCGCGAGGGAGGCGCACCAGCACGACGCGCGCACCGCGGATGAGGTTGGCGCCGAGCGGCAGCGAGATGCAGTGGTCGGCGAGCCCGAATCGCTCGGCGTTCGCCGCGAGCGCGCGTTCCCCGGTCAGGGCGTCCTGGTGGACTCGGATGCCGCGGGCGCCGTCCGCGGCCGCG
>NZ_RRYE01000239.1 GCF_004010105.1 Microbacterium sp. CPCC 204701 | reverse complement strand
CGGCGCAGCCGTCACGACGGTGGCGACCGTGCGACCGCGCTGGTCGGCGACGAGCCTCGTCGCCCGCGCGAGGAGCTCGCGTACGCGCCGCTCACGCGGATGGCGGATGAGGGATGCCGCGATCAGCGTCGCCGCCTCGCTCGCGCGACCCTTCAGCAGCGACTCGACGAGCTCGGCCTTCGCGGCCGAGTCGCCGATCCGGCTGCCGAGCGCGAGCTCCAGCTCGGGGTTGTCGGCGATCGTGCGCGAGAACCCGAACAGCTCGCCCTCGACGTCGGCCGAGGCATCCGCGATGGCGGCCGCCCGCACGGCGAGCTCGTCGATTCCGTCGACGAGGTCGCCGGCGCTGGACCAGCGCTGCTCGACGGCGGTCGTCAGCAGCGACGCCGTCGTGGGCTTCACCGATGCGCCCAACACGTCGGCGACGACCTTGCGGCGCGCATCGGCGGAGGCCGAGGAGTCGGCGAGCGCGCCGCTCAGCTGCGACGAGTCACCCACGGCGCGCGCCACCGCGAACAGCTCGCGGGCGACGTCGAGGTCGACTCCCGACGCGGCGGTGAGCGCCGCGGTGGTCGCCGCCTGGGCCTGAGTGGTCGCGCTTCCCATTACGCCTTGGCTCCTTCGGATGCCTCGAGGTCGGCGAGGAAGCGGTCGACGACGGCCTGGGCCTTCTTGTCGTCGGTGAGCGCCTCGCCGATCACGCCACCGGCGAGGTCGAGGGCCAGCGTGCCCACCTCGCCACGCAGCGACACGAGCGCCGACTGGCGCTCGGCCTCGATCTGGGCGTGCGCCGTCGCGGTCAGGCGTGCCGCCTCGGCGGAGGCGGAGTCCTTGGCCTCGGCGACGATCTTCTTGCCGTCCTCGCGGGCGGCATCGCGGATCTCACCGGCTTCCTTGCGGGCCTCGGCGAGCTGGGCGGTGTACTCCTCGAGAGCCGCCTCGGCCTTGCGCTGCGCCTCGTCGGCCTTCGCGATGTTGCCCTCGATGGCGGCCGAGCGCTCGTCCAGCAGCTTCTTCATGCGCGGAAGAGCGACCAACCAGAAGACCACGAGGATCACGACGAAGCAGACCGCCGACCAGATGATGTCGTACCAGGCGGGGATGAGCGGGTTGTGGGCCGCCCCTTCCTCCGCCGCGTACGCGACAAGAGCGTTCAGCATCCTGTCTCCTTAAGACTGGTTTCGGCGATTACTGGAAGATGAAGTAGGTGGCGATGCCGATGAAGGCGAGCGCCTCGGTGAAGGCGATACCGATCCACATGAGCACCTGAAGGCGGCCGGCGAGCTCGGGCTGGCGCGCCACGCCCTCGATCGTCTTGCCGACGACGATGCCCACGCCGATGGCCGGACCGATCGCGGCGAGGCCGTAGCCCATCGTCGCGACGTTTCCGGTGACCTGGGCGAGAACCGTAGTTGCGTCCACGGGGGTGTTTCCTTTCGGTTGTGGGCGGTCCTGTGATTTACAGGTTTGGGACCGACCCGCTCAGTGCTCTTCGGCGACCGCGAGCTGGATGTAGACCGCGGTGAGGAGAGCGAAGACGTACGCCTGGAGGACGGCCACCAGGATTTCGAAGAGGGTGAAGATGAAGCCGAACGCGAGGCTGCCGGCGCCCAGCAGGCTCCACCAGCCGCCCATGTCGACGATGAAGAACTGCGTGGCGGCGAAGAACAGCACCAGCAGGAGGTGGCCGACCATCATGTTCATGAGGAGTCGGAGCGTCAGCGTGACCGGCCGGATGACGAAGGTCGAGATGAGCTCGATCGGCGTGACGATGATGTAGATCGGCCACGGCACGCCCGACGGGAAGAGCGAGTTCTTGAAGAAGTTCTTCGGGCTCTTCTTGATGCCTGCGTAGATGAACGTGACGTAGCTCACGATCGCGAGGGTGAGCGGGACGGCGATGATGCTCGTGCCGGCGATGTTCAGGAACGGGATGATTCCCGTGATGTTCATGAACAGCACCATGAAGAAGATGGTGGTGAGGATCGGCAGGAAGCGCTGGGCGTCCTTGCGGCCGAGGAGGTCCTCGCCGATGTTGACCCGCACGAAGTCGAGGCCCATCTCGACCAGGCTCTGGAACCGCCCGGGCACCACGCGCATGCGCCGCGTGCCGAGCCAGAAGATCAGCACCACCGCGATGGTCGCGAGGAACTGGATCAGGCTGATCCGGGTGATGCTCAGTGGTTCGCCGAACAGGACGATGCCCGGGAAGGTGATGAGCGCCTCGGGGAAGAACTCCTCGATCGAGGGTCCGTGGAACTCCGGCGGGGCGTCCGCGGCAAGGGGGGCGATCAGGGTCGCAGCTTGAGTAGTCAGCGCTGGCTCCAGCTTCGGGGCACCGGTCAAGAACCGTTGCGACGATGGTCGGTGAGCGTCACTCCGCAAGCGCTCGCAGAGCGAGCGGGCGGGCGCTCGACCAGCGTATCAAACTTGAGAGGTCGCTGAATCCGCGCGCCGGTGGGCGCGGTCACGGGCGGGGGTCCGACTCGTCGGTGCGGTCCCCGGCATCCGGATCGGTCGGAAGCTGGACGTCGCTCACATGCGGCACGCGCATGCGCAGCAGGACCACGACGTCGACCACGAGCGAGGCCAGCACGCTCACCACGACTGCGACGAAGAAGACGGTGGGCTCGATCCACGGCTGATCGCGCAGCAGCAGCAGCGCCACGATGAAGACCACGAACTTGAGGATCCAGCCGCCGAGCACGATCGCGAAGAACAGCGGCACATAGAGTGCGTCGCCGTACCACCGGTTCGCGATGAGGATGCTGGCGCCGGTGATCGCGAGGAACACGGCCGCGACGAGCACGCCGACCAGAGCGCTCCACAGGCCGGTCGTTCCTGCGACGAGGTAGCCGACGACGGCGCCGGCCACGGTGAGCACGGCGGTGACGGCGCCGGACCACACCAGGACGGTGCGCAGGATCGGCGTGCTGGACACGGGGCTGGGGGTCATGAGGCGTTCTCCGGTGAGGATTCGGGCGCGGGCGCGGGACGGGCGCTCGCCGGACCACGGCGGCGCGAGGGCGGCAGGGTGACAACGAGGCATGCTGCGACCCCGACGATGCCGTAGGCGACGCCGAAGAGGTAGTCGCCCGGCCATTCGAGGGTCGTGCCGATGTACATCAGCAGCACCGACAGGCTCGCCAGCGCCGTCCACGCGTAGAAGATCAGCACCGCGCCGCGGTCGGAGTGGCCCATGTCGAGCATGCGGTGATGCAGGTGCTTGCGATCGGGCGAGAACGGCGACTTGCCCTTGCTCATGCGCCGCACGACGGCCAGGGCGAAGTCCAGCAGCGGAAGCAGCACGACCACCACCGGAAGCAGGATCGGGATGAACGCACCGAGGAGCTGCGAGCGGCCGAACTGGTCGTTGTCGCCGAGCATGGCGGGGTCGAAGTTGCCGGTGATCGAGATCGCCGAGCATGCCATCAGCAGCCCGAGCATGAGCGCGCCGGCGTCGCCCATGAACAGCTTCGCGGGACTCCAGTTCATCGGCAGGAATCCGATGCACGCGCCGATCAGCACAGCGGCGATGAACGACGAGAGGTTGAAGTAGTTGCTCGCCCCGGTGTCGCGGAACACCATGTACGAGTAGGCGAAGAAGACCGCGTTCGCGATGAGGCAGACCCCCGCGACGAGCCCGTCGAGCCCGTCGATGAAGTTGACCGCGTTCATCGCGACCACGATCGCGAACACGGTGAGCGTGAAGCTCACCCAGCTCGAGAAGATCGTCATTCCGCCCACCGGGAGCGTGTAGATCTGCAGCTGGCCGAACCACGCGATCACTCCGGCGGCGAGGAACTGCGCGCCGAGCTTGATCATCCAATCCAGGTCCCACACGTCGTCGAGCACGCCGATCACGACGATGATCAGCGCTGCACCCAGCAGCGCGTAGATCTGCTGCGGATTCGACCAGATGATGGCGAAGAACGGATGCTGCGCCGACATGGCGAACGCCGCCAGCACGCCGAGGAACATCGCGATTCCGCCGAGACGGGGCGTCGGCGTCGTGTGGACGTCGCGATCACGGATGCCGGGGTACAGCTTGTATCGCAGGCTGACGCGCCAGACCACCCACGACAGGACGAAGGTCACGGCCGCGGTCAGCAGGATCGTGAAGACGTACTGCTTCACGGGCGATCCGGCTCCGCAGGCGGAGCGGCCTCCTCGGAGCCGGACTCCGCCTCGCTGCCGGTATCGACCTCGGCCTCGACCTCGACGTCGCCCGGGTCCGGCTCGTCGCCCGGATCGGGCTCGAGCAGATCGCCGAGGACCTCACGCAGCCGCGCACGGTCGACCGCGCCTTCGCGCAGCACGCGCACGAGGGGCTCGGCACCGCCCACGAGGCTCGTCGCGTCGACGATCGTCGACGCGACGCCGGTCTTGGACGGGCCGTCGCTCAGGTACACCGCCACGCTGTCGCGAAGCATCTCCTGGGCGTCCTCCGCCGTGATGCCGGCGGCCATGCCGGTGAGGTTGGCGCTCGAGACGGCCAGCGGCCCGGTCTCTTCCAGCAGCTCCAGCGCGAGGCGGTGCGCCGGCATGCGCACGGCGACCGTTCCTCGCGTCTCGCCGAGATCCCACGACAGCGACGGCTGTGCGGGAAGGACGATGGTCAGCCCGCCCGGCCAGAAGGCCTCCACGAGCCGCTCGACAGGCTCGGGCACTTCGGCCGCGAGCGCGCGCAAGGTGGAGAGCCCGGCGACGAGCACGGGGGGCGGCGACTGGCGCCCCCGGCCCTTCGCGGCGAGCAGCCGCGCGACGGCCGCCGCGTTGAACGCGTCAGCGG
>NZ_RRYE01000238.1 GCF_004010105.1 Microbacterium sp. CPCC 204701 | reverse complement strand
GGCCGAGTGACCGATCCGACGACGCGCCCCGAGCCGGCGCCCGCCAAGGCGTGGCACGAGATGCAGCGGGGCAACGCGCGCTTCGTCACCGGCGAACCGCACCACCCCCGCCAGGACGTCGACCGGCGCCACGAGCTCGCCGGCGGCCAGCGCCCCCGCGCCGCGCTGTTCGGATGCTCCGATTCGCGACTGGCGGCGGAGATCATCTTCGACAAGGGGCTGGGCGACCTCTTCGTCGTCCGCAACGCCGGGCAGGTGATCTCGGATTCCGTCGTCGGCAGCCTCGAATACGCCGTCGCCGTCCTCGGAGTGCCGTTGATCGTCGTGCTCGGCCACGACGAATGCGGCGCCGTGCGAGCGGCGATCGACAGCACCGACCCCGAGACGGCGCCCCTGCCCCCGCACATCTGGCGGCTCATCTCGCCGATCGTGCCCGCCGTCCGCCGCGTGCAGCGCGCGGCGACCGTCGACGGCATCGCCCCGCGGGCGATCGACGCCGAAGAGGTCGGTCGCGAGCACCTGCGCGACACCGTCGCGGAGCTGCTGCACTCGTCCGAGCTCATCAGCGACGCGGTCGCGGCGGGGCGCCTCGCGATCGTCGGCGCCAATTACCGGCTCGCCGAGGGCACCGCCGTCCCCGACGTGGTCGTCGGTATCGCCGAGCCCGCCTGACCCGAACCCCGACCCTGTACCGACACGTGAGGAACGACGACGTGACCGACACCGAGTACCGCATCGAGCACGACACCATGGGCGAGGTGCGCGTGCCCAAGAACGCTCTCTACGCTGCGCAGACCCAGCGCGCCGTGGAGAACTTCCCGATCTCAGGAGACCCGCTCGAACCGGCCCAGATCGTGGCGCTGGCCCGCATCAAGAAGGCCGCCGCCCTCGCCAACAAGGAGCTGGGCACGCTGGACGCACGCATAGCCGACGCCATCGCCGGCGCGGCGGACCGCATCATCGCGGGCGAGTTCTCCGACCAGTTCCCGATCGACGTGTACCAGACCGGCAGCGGCACCTCGTCGAACATGAACATGAACGAGGTGCTGGCCACGCTCGCGACGCAGTCGCTCGGCGCCACCGTGCATCCCAACGACCACGTCAATGCCTCGCAGTCCTCGAACGACGTCTTCCCGACCTCCGTGCACATCGCGGTGACCCAGGAGCTCATCGACGACCTCATCCCCGCGCTCGACCACCTCGCGGTGGCGCTCGAGGCCAAGGCCGAGGCGTGGAAAGAGGTCGTGAAGTCCGGCCGCACCCACCTCATGGACGCCACTCCGGTCACGCTCGGCCAGGAGTTCGGCGGCTACGCCCGCCAGATCCGCCTCGGCATCGAACGCGTGCAGTCCGTCCTTCCCCGCGTCGCCGAGGTGCCGCTGGGCGGCACCGCGGTCGGCACCGGCATCAACACGCCGATCGGCTTCCCTCAGCGGGTCATCGAGCTCATCGTCGCCGACACCGAGCTGCCGATCACCGAGGCCAAGGATCACTTCGAGGCCCAGGCCAACCGCGACGCGCTGGTCGAGGCATCCGGGGCCCTCCGCACCATCGCAGTGTCGCTCACGAAGATCAACAACGACCTGCGGTGGATGGGATCCGGTCCCAACACGGGCCTCGGCGAGCTGCATATCCCCGACCTCCAGCCCGGTTCTTCGATCATGCCCGGCAAGGTCAACCCCGTCGTCCCTGAAGCGACGCTCATGGTGTGCGCACGCGTCATCGGCAACGACGCGACCGTCGCCTGGGCGGGCGCCTCCGGGGCGTTCGAGCTGAACGTCGCGATCCCGGTGATGGGCACCGCCGTGCTCGAGTCCATCGAGCTGCTCGCGAACGCCTCGCGCCTTCTCGCCGACAAGACCATCGACGGCCTCGTGGCGAACGTCGAGCGCGCCGCCGCATACGCGGGCATGTCTCCCTCGATCGTCACCCCGCTCAACAAGCTGATCGGGTACGAGGCTGCGGCGAAGATCGCGAAGCACTCGGTGGCCAAGGGGATCACCGTGCGTGAAGCCGTGATCGACCTCGGCTACGTCGAGCGCGGCGAGCTGACGCTCGCGCAGCTCGATGAGAAGCTCGACCTCCTCTCGATGACGCACCCGGGCTGATCAGGTCTGGCGTGCCGGAAGATCCGTCGCGGCGGGATAATCAGGGGGTGGCCCACACGCCCCGCCCGATTCCCGCACGCGTCAGGATCCTTGCAGCGATCCTCGCGGTCGCGTGCGTCGGGCTGGCGATCGTGGGAAGCGTGACGTTCCTGGTGCAGCGCGAGCAGGCGATCCAGGCGGTCAACGACCGGCTCGCGGCGCAGGTCCAGCGGCTGCAGGACTTCGCCGGTGACCCTGAGGTCCAAGAGGCGGGCGAAGGGGCCAACGAGGCGATCGAAGAGGTCGACATCAACGACTTCGCCTCGATCGACGAGTACCTTCAGGCCGTGGTGGCCCGGCTCGTGCCGGCGCGCGGCGAGGGATCGGTGGCTCTCCTCGACGGAACTCCGCGCTGGGTGCCGCAGACGCTGTCGGGTTTCGACATCTCGCACAACGATGACCTGATGGAGCGGGTGGTGGCCGAGACCGACGACGGCACGGCCAAGAGCGGAACCGCGGTGACAGACCAGGGCACGCTGCGCTACATCGCGATTCCCGTCTCGATGCCCGGCGATCCGCGGCAGGGGCTGTACGTCCGTGCGATCGACCTCGGCGCGGAACTGCAGCCGGTCACGCTCGCGATGACGACGTACGTGGTGGCGGCCGTCGCGGTGCTCGGGGCGATCGGGGTCGTCGGCTGGTTCGTGACCGGCCGCCTGCTCTCCCCCATCCGGCACCTGCGCGAGACGGCCGACGCCATCTCGATCGATGACCTGTCACGACGCCTGTCGCCGCACGGCAACGACGACATCGCCGACCTCTCGCGCACCGTCAACTCGATGCTCGACCGCCTCGAGGGCTCGGTCGACGTGCAGCGACAGCTGCTCGACGACGTGCGCCACGAACTGAAGACGCCCATCACCATCGTGCGTGGGCACCTCGAGCTGATGGACCCTCGGGATGCCTCGGACGTGGCCTCGGCGCGCGACATCGGCATCGCCGAGCTCGACCGGCTGGCGCGTCTCGTGGAGGACATCGACCTGCTCGCCGCTGCGGAGGCCGACTCGTACGCGATGGCCGAGGTCGACGTCGCCTCTCTCACCGCCCGGGTCGGCGAGCTCGTCGCGGTGATCCCGGGCCACGTCTGGACCGTCGAGTCTCACGTCGGCGGGATCACGACCGGCGACACCGACCGGCTGCTGCAGGCGTGGCTGCAGCTCGCCGACAACGCCGCGAAGTACACCCCCGCCGGCTCCCCGATCGAGATCGGAAGCGCGGTCGACGCGGAGGGCACCCACCTGTGGGTGCGCGATCACGGCCCCGGCATCCCGCCCGCGGCGCGCGTGCGCATTTTCCGCCGATTCGATCGCGCGCACGGAAAGCGCACCGTGGGGGGCTCGGGTCTCGGCCTCGCGATCGTCGACGCGATCACCAAGGGCCACGGCGGCCACTGCGCCGTCACCGACACTCCGGGCGGCGGAGCCACGTTCACCATTCACCTGCCTCCCGCCGAGGTGGAGCTGCCGGCACCCGTCAGGGCCGGCGACGTCGTGCTGCAACGGGAGGCATCAGGATGACCAGGATCCTCATCGTGGAGGACGAGCCGCGCATCGCCGCGTTCGTCAGCCGCGGGCTCGAGTCCGCCGGCTACGAGACCACCGTCATCGAGGACGGAGCGGAGGCCCTCGAGGCCGCGCTCCGCGGCGACGGCGACCTCGTGCTGCTGGACGTGGGGCTCCCGACCATGGACGGCTTCGAGGTGCTGCGCGAGCTGCGCTCACGGGGCTCCGGGATCCCGGTGATCATGCTCACCGCCCGTTCGAGCACGCGCGACACCGTCGAGGGGCTGGACTCGGGCGCGAACGACTACGTGTCCAAGCCCTTCACCTTCGAGGAGCTTCTCGCACGGGTGCGCTCGCGGCTCCGCGAGAACGTGCCGCAGCAGGGGGTGGCGATCTCGCACGGCGACGTCACCCTTGACATCCTGGCACGCCGCGCGACGGTGGAAGGCCGCGAGATCGACCTCTCGGCCCGCGAGTTCTCGCTCGCCGAGCAGTTCCTGCGCAACCCCGGTCGGGTGCTCAGCCGGGAGCAGCTGCTCAGCAGCGTATGGGGGCTCGACTTCGACCCGGGCTCGAACGTCGTCGACGTCTACGTGCGATACCTGCGCGGCAAGCTGGGCTCGGACCACATCGTCACCGTGCGCGGCGCCGGCTACCGCTGGGAGTGAGCGGTCGCGCCGCGCGCGCGAAGAAGCCCCCGGTGTTGGGGGACACCGGGGGCTGGGAAAGGCCGGACTGGGGGATCCGGCCGGTTACCGATCGCGTCTGTCTGGGGAATCGCGCGATCGATCCTTCTTCGCGCCGCCGCGGGACGAGTCCGAGGACTCGGTGCGGCCGGCGGTCGAACCCGCGTTCGCGGGACGTTCTTGGGCGGGGTCGGGCGGGATGAGCCCCGCTTCGGGCGGGCGCGGCGGCGCCTGCTGCTCTTTGCGGGGCCGGTCGCCCTCGGATGCGTCGGCTCGCTCCTCCTCGAGGCGGGCGATCCACGCGTCGATGTGCTCCTGCGACCAGCCGTGCGCCAGAGCCCACGCGATCACGGTGTCCCACGTTCCCGACCTCGCCGACGCCTCGACGCCCGCGTTCGGAGTCGCCGCCGGGGCGACCGGCGCGGCGGGAGCAGCGGAGCTCGGCGGCGGGGGCGGGGGCGGGGG
>NZ_RRYE01000237.1 GCF_004010105.1 Microbacterium sp. CPCC 204701 | reverse complement strand
CGGCGGCGTCGGCCGGCGTGAACACGTGGGCTCCGGGCGACGGGTACCCCGTGTAGTACGCGTTCCAGTCGGGTGATCCGTCGGGAAGCATCGGCAGGGGTGTCGCACCGTCGACATACGTCGGCCACGGGAGCAGCTCCTGCGTCGCGGGCTCCGGGGCCGCGGGCGGCGCCGGTGCGTACCCCTGAGCCTGTGCGTGCGCGTTGGCAGGCGCGTACGGGCCGGCGGGGATGGCCCCCTGCGCGTAGCCGTACGACACGGGCTGGGGCTGCGGCTTCTTCGGTGCGAAGAGAAGGTTCACCAGCGGGATCACGGCGGTGCCGACGGCGGCGAGGATCGCTACGGCCACCACGATGCGCCAGTAGATCTCGGGGAGGTCGAGCCACTCGCCGAACGCGAGCGGGATGACCAGCAAGGCGGCGAGCGCGACCACGAGGGTGATCGTGAGGATCGCGACGATACGTGTGAACGCTGTGTCGTAGCGCTGGAACGCCTTCATGTAGAGGCGGATGTGGAGGAGCATCAGCTGCAGGATGAGCACGATCAGGAGGAATTGGATGAAGCGCGAGAACCCGAGCCACGGGTAGCGCTCCGGCATCCAGATCATGACGGCTCCGAGGATGAGCGTGACGATCCACGTCGCCATGCTCGCCAGCGCGAACCACGCCGGGCGGCGCGGCGCGAGGTGGGCATCGAGGATCGCTGCGCCGGCGAACGCCGCGAGCAGCAGGATCGTGAGGAACGCGCGCCCGACGATGTCGTTCTGGTCGCCGACCAGCACCCAGATGACGCAGACGATCGCCGCGGCGATCAGTGCGCCGATCGCCACCCAGATGGCGGCGCGAAGCCACGACGCAGCGCGTGGGGAATGGGTGGATGCGTACGGGTCGGGCGCGGTCATGGCGTTCCTCTCGTGTCGCGGATGGATCCGCACGCCCATCCTGGCATGCGGCGGAGTTCCGCCGGAACGTCTCGGACGCGTGCCCGTGGACACGACACGACGACGCCGCCGTGGGGAGGAGCGGAGACGGCCCCAGCGGCTCGCCTCCGCTCCCGCCCTCATCCGGCGGCGACGGCGATCTCGTTGGGAGTGACCTCGAGAGTCGCCGACACGATCACGTCTCCGGTGGTGAGGTCGACCGCGTGGATCCGGTTCGAAGCCGGCTCCGTGACATACGCGATGTCGCCGGCGACGACGATCGCGGGGTGCGGGTCCTGCCATTCGACCGGGCTCTCCCAGGGCTCCACGACCGGGAAGGCGTCGACCAGCTCGCCGGCCTCGGGGTCGAACACATGCACCGCTCCATCGGCAGACATGATGTACGCGAGGTCGCCGGGTCCACGCGCGATGTCGCGGAAGGTGTACTCGACGCCGTCGGGGAGGTCGACGACCTCGAGCGTGGCCGCCTCGGTGTCGATGACCGCGACGGCTCCGAGGAGGTAGCCCTCGGCATCCGGATCGCTCTTGTAGTCGCCGACCACGAGCGGACTCGTCTCGCTGACGTAGGCGTTGCCCATGCGGCCGTACGGCTGGTCGGGAGCGTCGAGCTTCACGATCTCGCCGCCGCGGTAGAGCAGCGCGCCGTTCTCGCAGCCGAAGACGACGGCCTCGGCTGCGGCGGTGCCCTCCCCGTGCACGCCGGGGCACTGGTCGCTCTGGGCGATCACCTCGCCGGCTTCGTTCTGCACGACGATCCCGTTGCGACCGTCGGCGTTGCCGACGGTCGTGAGGAACGTGCCGTCCTCGAGCACGACCGACACGCCGTGGTGCGCCTCGACGCCGTCGATCGTCTCGGTCTCGGGCAGTCCACCCTCGCCCGTCGCGAGGTCGGACGTCTCGAAGATCGTGGTGTCGCTCGTGCCGTCGGCGTACAGGATCGTCTTGCCGCCGTGGCGGACGACGTGCCCAGGTGCGTCGGCCTCGAAGACGAGGTCGGTCAGCAGGGGATCCTCGGTGGTGCCCGCTGCCGTGTCGAGCACCTGGAAGCCCTCGCTCATCGTCACCATGACGTGACGATCGTCCCCGGCGGAGTTGAGTCGGGTGAACTCCTCACTGTCGAGGTCGGCGATCGTCTCGAGGGTGGTGCCGTCGAGGACGAGGATGCCACCCTCGTATGAGATGGCGACTCGCGGGCCGGCCGCAGCCTCCGACGGCGCGGAAGGTGCGGCATCCGTCGATCCCGCGGGTGTGGACGAGCAGGCCGCCAGAGCGGCGACAGCACCGACCGCGGCGACCGCCAGACCGGCGCGGCGCAACGTGCGTATGCGCATGGGAGTGTCCTCTTTCTTGGTGGTGGGTCTCACGAGGAGAGCCCGGTGGCGATGCGCTCCGTGTTGACGCGCATCATGGTCAGGTAGGTGTCGGCGCCGCCACCCGGCTCGGTGAGCGATTCGGTGTACAGCTCCACGACGTCGACGTGGACATCGGCCTCCTCGGCGAGCGCCTGCATGAGGCGGTCCGGCGACGACGACTCCGCGAAGATCGCGGGCACGCTCGTCTCTTCGATCGCCGTGACGAGTCCGGCGAGGTCGGATGCGCTGGGCGCGGCGAGGGTCGTGCCGCCCGGGATCACCGCGCCGATGACGCGGAAGTCGAAGCGCTCCGCGAGGTAGCCGAAGACATGGTGGTTCGTCACGAGCGCCCGGCGTGCGTCGGGAATGGCGGCGAACGCCTCGGTCATCTCGGCCTCGAGGGCGGCGAGCTCGTCGCGGTAGCCGGCGGCGTTCGCGGCGATCACGTCGCCATCCACGCCCGGCACCCGCGAGAGGGCCGGCGCGAGCGCCTCGACGACGTCGATCATCCGCGTCGGGTCGGTCCAGAAGTGCGGATCGGGCACGCCGGCGGCGTCGCCCTCCTGGTAGTCGAGGACGTCGATCACATCGCCCGCGACGAACCTGTCGACACCGTCGGCGGCAGCCGCGTCGAGGTGCCGCTGCAGACCCTCCTCGAGTGCGAGCCCGTTCGAGACGACGAGGCTCGCCGAACGCAGTCGGGCCGCCTCCCGAGCCGAGATCTCGAACGAATGGGGGTCGGCGTTGGGGCGCATCAGCGTCATCACGTCGGCCTCGTCGCCAACGAGCTCCGCGACGACGTCGCCGAGGATGTTGGTCGACACCGCGACGAGCGGCCGGTCGCCGGATGCCGGGGCGCACGCTGCGAGCGCGGCCACGAACATCGTGATCGCGAGCGCCGGGATCAGCCGTCGCGTCATCGCCCCGTCCCTGCCACGAACACGGGGGCGGTGGGAGTCTCGAACTCCCGCGCGATGCGCGCCCCATCGGCGAAGTCGATCTCGTACAGGCGCCGCTCCGCGGGCGCATTGAGGTACGCGCGCTGCTGATCGGCGATGAGCAGCGGACCGCCCGCTCCGGTGGCGAGCGACTCCGCGACGAGCGGAGCAGTCGTGGAGAGCACCGCGCCCGTCGCACCGTCGAGTACCAGCACCCGGCCGTCCTCCGCCAGGGCGAGCACGTGCTGCGCTTCATCATCGACAGCGGTGACCTGCACGAGCGCGGCAGGCGCGGGCAGCAGCGTCCAGGTGCGCTGCCGCGTGTCGAGCAGCCAGATCCCGGCGTCTCCGGCGAGGGCTGCGACCGTCGGTCGCCCCTCGCGGTTGGCGAACGCCGTCGCCGGCGGCGCGGTCGTGCCTGCGGGGTAGGCGATCCGCTCGAGCACGACCTCGCCGTCCTCGACCGTCGCGAGTAGCGCGCCGTCGGCGCAGCCGATGACCGCGCCCACGCGCGTGGTGAGGGTTCCGCGGGCGTCGGCGCACTCCGCCGACGCCCCGGGCACCGGCATCCCCTCTCGGTCGTGGACGACGACGGTCTCGGCGACACCGACCCGCGGCTCGGTGACGAGCGCGAACGATCCGACCGGCACGACCAGCCCGTCGTGCGGCTCGACCTCGAGGCGGAAGAGCTCGGCGATCTCGCCCCTCGACAGGGCTTCGGTGTCGAGCAGCACGGCCTCGCCCGTGCCTGCGAAGAACACGCCGGTGCCCCCGGTGGTCGACGAGTTGGTGGTCGCGACCGTCGCCGGCCCCTCCCCGCGCACGATCCCGACGATGCGCGGCTCTGCGACGTAGTAGTGGAAGTGGTCGACGTGGTCCCAGGTCCAGCGCCCGCTGTCTACCACGGTGACGCCGTCGGGGCCGGCTGCGAACAGGTAGCGGCCGTCGCCCGTCACGGTCGAGGGCGGCGCGACCGCTCCGAGGTCGGTGACCTCCTCGCCGAGCAGATCGAGGTGGCGCAGGCTGCCCTCCGGGTCGACGGTCGTCAGCCCGAGCGGCGGCTCGCTCACCTCCGCCGCACCGTCGATGCGACCGTGATCTTCGTCCGATGGCGTCGCGGCGGGTGAGTCGGCTGTGGCACCGGCGCATCCGGCGAGCGCGACGAGCAGCAGCCCGAGGGCGAGGACGGCGGGGGCGGAGCGGAACACGGGGTCCTTTCGTTGAGAGAAGGCGGCGCGATTCAGGCGGTGGCGGGCGTCGGTGTGCCGAGACCGTCGCGAGCGGCGCGCAGCGCCCACGACAGGCCGGCCAGGCCGATCGCAGCCAGTGCGATGGAAGCGCCCGCCGCAGTCCCCGCGTGCCACGAGAGAAGCAGGCCGGCCGTGACCGCGATGACGCCCAGCGCGCTCGCGAGGAGCATTCTCGAGGGGATGCGCGAGGTCCACTGCGCGGCCGCGACGGCGGGTGCGAGGAGCAGCCCGACCACGAGCAGCGATCCGACGGCCTGGTAGGACGCGACGATCGCGAGAGTCACCATCGCGACGAGTGCCGCCTGTGCCGCTCGGGGCGCGAGCCCCAGCACCGCCG
>NZ_RRYE01000236.1 GCF_004010105.1 Microbacterium sp. CPCC 204701 | reverse complement strand
GGGCCGCGATCGGCGAGCTGACCGACACGGGCGAGCTCGAGCCGGTGTCGGTGGCCGGCTGGACGACGGCAGGCCGCCCTGCGCCGGCCTGGCTGCACCGCGACGCCCTCGTGCCGCGACGCGTGCGAGCGGCCGCGATCCTCACCCCGTTCGATCCGGTGGTGTGGTTCCGTGACCGCGCCGCGCGCCTGTTCGGCTTCGAGTACCGCATCGAGATCTACACCCCCGCTCCGAAGCGCCGGTACGGGTACTACTCGCTCCCCGTGCTCATCGACGACGATCTCGTCGGACGCGTGGACCTCAAGGCCGACCGCGGTGGGTCGACGCTCCTCGTGCAGTCGGCGTGGTGGGAGTACGGCAGGCCGGCGGATGCCGCACCCCGCCTCGCCGAGCAGCTCCAGCTCGCGGCGGGCTGGCAGGGTCTCGAATCCGTGTCGATCTCCCGCTGGGGCGATGCGGTGGACGACCTCGCCGACGTGATGCCCGCCGCCGGACGCCATGACGCCGGACCGGCCCGGCCGGACGCGCTCGCCGACGACGAGCCGGCGGAGTTCGCCGAAGAGGAGCTGGCGGGCTAGCGTGGAGAGGTGAAGCGCGCAGCCATCGTCGGCATCGCCGTCGCCGGCGCTGTCATCGTCGCGGGCGGGGGCCTGGCCTGGTGGATCTTCTCTCGCGGACAGTCCGCTGAGGACGCCGCGCGTTCGTACCTCTCGGCCCTCGCCGCCGGCGACCTCGATGCGGTCCAGGCGATGCGCGAGCCGCTGCCCGACGGGCAGGAGGAGATCCTCGCACAGGCGTTCCTCGGCGCATCGGCTCACATCGCCGATCCGCGCATCGAAGGGATGGACGAGCACGCCGACGGTGTCGTCGGCATACGGGCATCGGCCGAGCTCGCCGGCGAGCGCCGGGACCTCCGTTTCAGCATCCAAGCCGACGGATCCGGCTGGATCCTCGGCGGCGACCACACCGGCACCCTGACCGTCGACGGCACGATCGCCGACGCGGCACTCGAATGGGTGGCGGTCGGCGGCGCGGTCGCACCGGCGGCGACATCTCTGGCGCTCCTCCCCGCCGAGTACCTCGTCGCCGCTGCTCCGGCCGGCATCCTCGAGGGGTCGGCGGAGGCCGCCGTAGGCACGGGAACGCCTATGAGCGTCTCGCTCACCGCAACCCTCGCCCGGGACGCCTCGGACCGCGTCCAGGAGCAGCTCGACGCCTATGCGGACACATGTGCCGAGCCTGCCACATCGGTTCCCGACCACTGCGGAATCGTCGTGCCGTGGGCTGCCGACTTCGCGTCGCTCGAGCGGATCGCTTTCCGCATCGAGCAGCACCCCGCCGTCACGCTCACCCCCGACGCCCGCTCGTTCGATGCGACAGCCGGGGTGCTCGTCGCCACGGCCGAGGGCGTGACGCGCGCCGGCGGGGCGGCATCCGTCACGTACCGGGCCGACGACTGGGCGCTGCGCGGCACGGTCCTGCTCGAGGGCGACCGTGTGGTGCTCAGCGTCCGCTGAACGGCACGGATGCCGCACCCGTCACGAGACCATGGCCTCTTGCAGCTCCAGGCCCAGCCATCTCGCCAACTCACGGATCTCGCGATCGACCGCGCCGGCGACCTCCTCGGTGAAGGGCGCGTCCTCGTGCACGGCGTGCACCCGCAGCACGCCGGCCTTGCGGTCGGCCCTGGCGTCGAGCTTGCCGACGAAACGGTCGCCGTGCAGGATCGGCAGCGCGAAATACCCCCAGCGCCGCTTCGCGGCCGGTTTGTACATCTCGAGCAGGTACTCGTAGCCGAAGAGATCCTCGAGCCGCCGCCGATCGAAGACGAGGCGATCGAAGGGTGACAGCAGCGCGGTGCGGGGCGCGAAAGCGTCGACCGATTCGAGGCCGCCGGGATCGATCCGCCACGTGCCGTCGACTCCGTCCACGACGGCCGGCTCGCCGATCTCGCCGACGTCGACGGGCTCGATCGGCTGGGCCACGCTCCTGGACCGCGCGATGCCCAGCGACGCGAGGCGCCGCTCGGCGCGCTCGCGCGACGCGTCCTCGGGCGAGAGCTCGGGCAGGGGCCCGGGATACACGCGTTCCGCGAGATCGAACAGCCGGCCCGCGGCATCCCGTCGCGAGATCGCGACCTCACCGCGCAGCACCAGCATCTCGAGCATCTGCAGGGTGTTGCGGTTGTCGGTCCAGCCCGACGACGTCCACGAGACCTGCGCCGTGTCGGGGATCTCGGCGGGCCGCAGCGGCCCGTCGACGCGCAGCCGGTCCAGGACGTCGCGGCGGAAGCGGTCGTTGGCGCTCAGCCACTCCCGCCCACGGGCGGACTGCGGCCTCGTGCGCATGTCGGGGATGACGAGCGGGAGATCGGCCATCGTGCGATAGAAGCCGCCCCATTCGAAGACCGCACGGTCTTCTTCGACCAGGCGCACCAGGTCGGACGGCTGGTACGGCCAGCCCAGCCGGCTCCACAGGATCAGATCGGCGCTCGGCGCGATCGCCGCCGTCGGCTCGATGCCCACGACCGTGAGGGCGTCGATCGCCTCGACGATGCCTGCGGGGCGCTGTGCAGACACCAGTTGCGCGCTGACAGCGAGCCGGCGCGCGTCCTCGCGCGTCAGGTGGCGGGGCATGCTCTCACGCTAGCGGGGGGCGCGGACACCCGGTCGCGTCAGAACTGAACCCTGGGTGGCTCCGAGATCGCGGCGCCGTCGATGACCTCGAAGAACTCCCGCTCGTGGAATCCGAGGTTACGGGCGAACAGATTGTTCGGAAAGACCTTGATCTTGGTGTTCAGCTCGCGCACGCCGCCGTTGTAGAAGCGGCGCGACGCCTGGACCTTGTCTTCGGTGTCGACGACCGCCTGCTGCAGCTGCAGGAAGTTCTGGCTCGCCTGCAGCTGCGGGTAGGCCTCGGCGACCGCGAACAGCGACTTGAGGGCCTGTTGCATATGCCCCTCGGCGACACCCGCGTCGGCGGGTCCTGCCGCCGACAGCGTCTCGGCGCGCGCACGCGTGACGTTCTCGAAGACGGCCTTCTCATGCGCCGCGTATCCCTTGACCGCCTCGATGAGGTTCGGCAGGAGGTCGGCGCGACGCTTGAGCTGCACGGTGATGTCGCTCCACGCCTCATCCACCCGCACGTTCAGCTGCACGAGCGAGTTGTACGTCGCCCACAGGTAGATGCCGGCGATGACGATGAGCGCCACCACGATGATGACTGCGATCAGCCATTCCATAGCCGAGTCTCCGTTCGAGGTTTGCCCTCATCCTAGCCACGGCGGCCTCGGGGCCACTGTTCCCGGCGGTACTCTCAGGCGTTACCCACCGAGCACCCGATCGAGGTAGGCGTTGCGGAACAGCCGCTCGGGGTCGAGGCGGTCCCGCAGCGCCACGAAGTCGCCGAAGCGCGGGTACCGCTTCCCCAGCGTCGACGCATCGAGCGTGTGCATCTTCCCCCAGTGCGGACGCCCACCGTGCGCGAGCATGATCTGCTCCACCGCCTCGAAGTACACCGTGGGATCCTCTCGCCAGAACCGGTGCACGGCGATGTACGCGGACGCGCGGCCATGAGCGGTCGAGAGCCAGCGGTCGTCGGCGGCGGCGAAGCGCACCTCGACCGGGAACCCGATGCGCCACCCCCGCTCGTCGATGAGCGCGCGCACGGCGTCGAATGCCGGGCGGACGCTCGCCGCCGGCAGCGCGTACTCCATCTCGCGGAAGCGCACCGAGCGAGCCGTCGCGAACACCCGGTCCGAGGCATCCGTGAACTCCCGGTCTCCCCACACCTTGGCCGAGACGCGGTTGATCGGAGGCACGAGCGGCGGGATCGCCTTGCCTGCCGAGCACGCCACCTGGTGCAGGCCACTGCCGACGAGGACGTCGTCGATCCACTTGCCCACGGGCGACAGCGGATGCCGCGGCGCGCCCGCAGGAAGCCGGGTGTTCGTCTTCGTCATGGCGCGGTCGGTGTGCGGGAACCAGTAGAACTCGAAATGGTCGGCGCCCGCGACGCGGTCCTCGATCGCCGCGAGCACGTCGTCGAGCGGCTCGGGGCGCTCCACCGCGTGGAGCACGAACGCGGGGACGCATCGCAGCGTCACCTCGACCAGGATGCCCAGCGCGCCGAGTCCGAGCGCGACCGCGGGGACCAGGTCGGCCTCATGGTCGTCGTCGACGCGCAGCAGATCCCCGGTCGCCGTGACAAGGGTCGCTCCGACCACCTGCGTCGCGAGACCCCCGAACCGCGCTCCCGTGCCGTGCGTTCCGGTCGAGACGGCACCGGCGATCGACTGCCGATCGATGTCGCCGAGGTTCTCCATCGCGAGGCCGTAGGGGGCGAGCAGTGCCGGGATCTGGTGCAGCCGGGTGCCGGCGAGCAGCGTCACCCGCGATCGCTCCACATCGACCGAGACCAGCCCGCTGAGGTCGCGCAGCTCGAGAAGCACCCCCGGAGCGACGGCGATGCCGGTGAAGCTGTGTCCGGCGCCGACGGCTTTCACCGGGATTTGCTGTGCGGCCGCCGCGGCGACCGCACGCTGGACGGCGTCGACGGTGCGAGGGAACTCCACCCGCTGCGGGCGCACCGACTCGGAACGACCCCAGTTCTGCCACATGCCGCCCGGGCGCGTCACAGGAACGCCTTGCCTTCGCCGCGGTAGGTGTCGACGGTCCCCGTGACGGTATCGCCGTCCACGACGTGGTAGCGATCGACGCGCTCGGCGAGCTCACCGCTCTTCGCATGGCGGAACCACACGCGATCGCCGACGCGCAGACCTCGGGCGGCGTCGCCGCGCAGCGGCGTCTGCACCTCGCCCGC
>NZ_RRYE01000235.1 GCF_004010105.1 Microbacterium sp. CPCC 204701 | reverse complement strand
GGCGCGGGGTGGCCGTCTCGCGATCAGCGTGTCGATGAACGGCGACGAGCCGACACCAGCCCGCGGACCGCTCGCACGACGAGGTCGGGGCGATACATGATGTCCTCTGCGAGAGGTCGGAGGGTGGTGAAGCCGAGGGCGGCCGCCGCCAGATCACGCCGGCGGTCACGCTGTTGTTTCTCCCACCCTTCGTGGTGCGCCTTGCTGTCGCACTCGATGATCAGCCATCCGCCGACGAGGAAGTCGACGCGGCCGACCTCCGGCACATCGACCTGCGCGCGGAATGTGAGACCGAGCTGCCGGAGGATCAGCCTCATGAGGCTCTCGGGGCCGGATTCTGCGACGCCGTCCACGAGCCGGAGCACGATGCCGTATCGGTCGGGAAGGCACGTGAACACGTCACGCACCTGCGTCCACGTGAGGATCCCGAGGTACAGCACGCTGTCGATGGTTGCCACCGCGGCACGCGGCTCCTGACAGCGGATCGCCTGAGCGACGGCATCGAAGATCGAGACGCAGCCGAGCGTGACTTCTCCCTTGTCGTGCAACGGCCACCAGTGCAGCGACAGGTCGCTGCGCGCGCCCGGACTCAGCGCCCTGCGTGGATCGTCGGGGTGCCGCAATCGAGACATCGTTCGCTCCAGATGCACATGAAGAGTGCGCTTGTCGAGCACGAAGACGCCGAGCAGGGCAAGGAGGGAAACGCATGCCAGCCGACCACCGACGCGAACGGCGCGGTCGACACCACCCGACGGGGCGGACATGTAACGGTCGCGGCGCACGCGCAGGAGGCGGCCGGACTCGACTTCCCGCGTGATCTGCTTGGGCCGCATCCCGCGGGCACGCAGATCCGCACGAGTGAGCACCTCACCGGGGGCGGCTCGCAGCATGAACACCATGCCACGTTGACGGAGTGTGCCGCCGAACCGGCGGGCCGGGCCGCGAACTGTGGATGCTGGGACTGTACGGCCACCTGGGGAGGAAACGACCCGGCGCACGACTCAGGCAGACCCGGCGTCGCCGACCGCTCCGGGCGGGTGCGGCGGCAATTCTGCCTGAGTTGCACGCCGCAGCGGCCGCCGACGCCGTTGTCACGCACTCGCAAGCAGCCGATTCCGAATAGGGTGGCCGCGTGGAACCGGTCACGCTGCGCACCGAGCGCCTCGAGCTGTCGCTTCCGGTCGAGGACGACATCGACGCCATCTACGAGGCGTGCCAGGATGCCGAGACCCAGCGCTACACGACGGTTCCATCGCCGTACGAGCGCAAGCACGCCGAGGAGTTCGTGCCGAAGGTCGCCGCGGACTGGCAGGCCGGCACCCACCTCACGTGGGCGATGCGCGAGGGCTCCGAGTTCGCGGGCATGATCGGGCTGTACCGCATCGATGGCCGCGGCTCGGGCGAGCTCGGGTACTGGGTGTCGCCCTGGTCGCGCCGTCGCGGACTCCTCGTCGAGGCCGCGCGCACCGTCATCGACTGGGGCTTCGCGGCCGACGGCCTCGCCCTCGACCGCATCGAGTGGCGCGCCGTCGTCGGCAACATCGGCTCCGCGCGGGCAGCGCGCACGCTCGGCTTCCGGTATGAGGGCACGCTGCGGCAGGCCCTCGTGGACTCCCACGGCCGTGACGACGGCTGGATCGCCGGCCTCCTCGCCGCCGACGACCGCACACCGCATCCCTGGCCGGTTCTGGACTGAGCACAGACCTCGGCTGCGGCATCCTTCTGCAGGAGACCCGCCCCTTCCGCAGGACGCACGCCGCTCGGGTGCCCCAGTCGAGGTCCAGTCTGGTCCCGGTCATGTCCTCCCGGGCACGATCTTCCGCTTCGGTCACGGCACCCAGTGCCGGTCCAAGCGTTCGCGCGGTACATCGGCCACTTCACCACCACGCGCCGTCACCGGAGCCTCGGCTCCGCCACCTCCGCCGAGACCATGAGCGGACTCACCACCCGGCCCGCCGCCTGAAGCGGAGGGAGCAGGGACCGACTCCACGACACGTGAAGCAGCCCACTGCCCGGTGTTCTCCGGAGCAATGCTCCTCCTGCAGCAGCGCCGACCCTGTCCCCGTGACGCCCCGCACGTCGGCGGGGCGTGCGAGGATGAGCGCATGCCAGAGATGCCCGAGGTGCAGGGGCTCGTCGACTTCCTGGGCGGCCGCATCACCGGACTCACCGTGGTGCGCGCGACGGTCGCGAACATCGCGGCGCTGAAGACGTACGATCCGCCGATCGACGCGCTGAACGGAGCCGAGCTCACGGGCGCCGCGCGCCACGGCAAGTTCATCGATCTCGCGACGACAGGCCCGCACCTGGTGTTCCACCTCGCGAAGGCCGGCTGGCTGCGCTGGTACGACGAGCTGCCGCAGACCCTCATCCGCCCGGGCAAGACGCCCATCGCGCTGCGCGTCGCCCTCAGCGACGGCTCGGGCTTCGACCTCACCGAGGCCGGCACGAAGAAATCGCTCGCGGTCTACGTCGTGCGCGACCCCGCGGATGTGCCAGGTGTCGCACGGCTCGGCCCCGATCCGCTCGACCCCCGGTTCTCGCTCGAGACCTTCGCTTCGCTCCTCGAGGGGCGCCGCACGCAGATCAAGGGTGTGCTGCGCGATCAGATGATCGTCGCCGGAGTCGGCAACGCGTATTCCGACGAGATCCTCCACGCCGCCAAGATGTCGCCCTACGCGCTCGCGTCGTCGCTCTCACCGGATGACGTCGGCCGCCTGTACGATGCCATGACCGAGACGCTGACGGATGCCGTGGCCGAGGCGTCCGGCAAGCCTCCTGCCGAGCTCAAAGACGCCAAGCGGCGCGGCATGCAGGTCCATGGGCGCCGCGGCGAGACGTGTCCGGTGTGCGGCGACGAGGTGCGCAGCGTCTTCTTCGCCGACAACTCGCTCGAGTACTGCCCGACGTGCCAGACCGGCGGCAAGATCCTCGCGGACCGCCGGCTGTCGCGCCTGCTGAAGTGACTCCAGGCCTCTCGCGCCGGCATCCCGATCCCTGACCCTGCCGAACTGCGCTCCGACAACTCAGTGACGAAGGCTCGATCAGCCGGTCGTGCCCATCAGGATGCGGGCGTCGTCGTCGACCCAGTCGAGCGACTTCGACACGGCCTTGCGCCACATGCGGCACCGGCGCTCACGCTCGTCCTCGGGCATCCGCGGTTCGAAGCGCACGTCCTCCCGCCAGTGCGAGCGCAGCTCGTCGCGGTCGCGCCACACGCCGGTCGCGAGTCCCGCGGCGTACGCGGCGCCGAGGGCCGTCGTCTCGACGACCTTCGGCCGTACCACCGGGATCCCGAGGATGTCGGCCTGGAACTGCATGAGCAGGTCGTCGCGCGTCATCCCGCCGTCGACCCGCAGCTCGGCCAGGGCCCGCCCGGTGTCGGCGACCACGGCGTCGATGACGTCCCGCGTCTGGAAGGCGGTCGATTCGAGGGCCGCCCGCGCGATGTGCGCCTTGTTGACATAGCGGGTGAGCCCGACGAGCGCGCCGCGCGCGTCGGGGCGCCAGTAGGGCGCGAACAGTCCCGAGAAAGCCGGCACGAAGTACGCGCCGCCGTTGTCGTCGACGGTCGCGGCGAGCGTCTCGATGTCTTCGGACCGCTGGATGATGCCGAGGTTGTCGCGCAGCCACTGCACGAGCGAGCCGGTCACCGCGATCGATCCCTCCAGGGCGTACCGCGCGGGCTCGTCGCCGATCCGGTACGCGAGCGTGGTGATGAGACCGCTGCCCGAGCGCACGATCTCGGTGCCTGTGTTGACC
This sequence comes from Microbacterium sp. CPCC 204701, assembly GCF_004010105.1. GTDB lineage: Bacteria > Actinomycetota > Actinomycetes > Actinomycetales > Microbacteriaceae > Microbacterium. The sequence goes on along the minus strand of NZ_RRYE01000235.1, from coordinate 1,068 downwards.
AGCAGGAAGTTGCCCGTGCCGTAGGTGTTCTTCGACTCGCCTGCGTCGAACGCCGCCTGCCCGAAGGTCGCGGCCTGCTGGTCGCCGAGGATCCCCGCGATCGGCACGCCGTCGAGCACCGACGGCAGCTGCGAGTGCCCGACGACCTCCGACGACGACCGGATCTGGGGCATCATCGCGCGCGGGATGCCCCAGACCTGCAGCAGCTCGTCCGACCAGTCGAGCGTCCGCAGGTCCATGAGCAGCGTGCGGGAGGCGTTCGTCACGTCGGTGACGTGGATGCCGCCGCGCGCGCCGCCCGTGAGGTTCCACACGACCCACGTGTCGGGCGTGCCGAAGAGGAGGTCGCCGGCCTCCGCGGCGGCGCGGGCACCGGGGACGTGGTCGAGGATCCAGCCGACCTTCGACGCCGAGAAGTAGGTGGCCAGCGGCAGCCCCGTCGTCTCGGCGAACCGCTCGGACCCGCCGTCGCTCGCCATCCGATCGAGGCGCGGCTGCGTACGGGTGTCCTGCCACACGAGGGCGTTGTACACCGGTCGTCCGGTGCGCTTCTCCCACACGATCGCGGTCTCGCGCTGGTTGGTCACGCCGATCGCGGCGACATCGGATGCCGTGACCCGCGCCCGGGTGAGGCACGACGCGATGACCCATTCGGTGTTGGTCCAGATCTCGACCGGGTCGTGCTCGACCCACCCGGCGCGCGGGAAGATCTGCTCGTGCTCGCGCTGCGAGACGGCGACCACCGCCCCGTCGGCGTCGAACACGATCGCCCGCGTGGAGGTCGTTCCCTGATCGATGGCCAGGACGTGCTCGGGCACCGGCGTCTCCTTCCTCGGCGGGCCGCCTCGCCCGCCCTCGGCCGCTCACGCGGCGGAACGTGCGGTCAGGCTATCGTGCAGACGCCTGGCCGCCTTGTTCGTTCAGCACGCCCACGGCGTCCTGGGCAGGTTCGGCCGCACGGACGGCGGCGAGCCCGCGCTCGACCTCGGCCGAGACCCGCGCGGCGTCCCAGCCCAGCACCGGCGCGATCGCCTCGGCGACCTCGGTCGCGGCATCCGTCGTCGCGCC